>DATMXT010000001.1:0-2377 GCA_035561375.1 Terriglobales bacterium
CCCGCCGACCTTGCGGCGCTGCGCGGCGAGATTTTCGACTGTGCCATTCAAAACCGGTTTGACTACGTCCCCTTTTTCGACGAGGAGAACGGGGCCCCCGCCGACGCCACCGAGTATCTGTTTTACGCCTTCGCCATCAACCTTGAGGACTGGGGCGAGGACAAGGGCGTCATGACAAAGGGCTATGTCGAAATGGTGGCAAGGGAGCACTTCGGGGTCACTGTCCTTGAGCACAAGTCCATGTGGAAGGGCTGGGATTTCGACGGGGAAAAATATATCGCCGTCCCCTCCAGCATCGCCGACCTGCCGTTTTATGTACTTGAAAAATACGCGACATATGAGGACGAAGAGGGGCGCATCGTCTACGAGGTCACGGCCCGTTACTGCAACTACCTCGACATCGCCGTCTCGGGGGACGAGGCGCTTGCGGCCATCCGGGAGCTCGTCGTCTCAAACCATACGGAGAGGCTGAACACGATTAATACTGAGTTTTTTAAATTCTATATTGACGACAAGGCCAACTTCGACAAGTACGACGACGCCGTCGTCTTCCTTGAGCACCGGCTCTGCGAGTAAGCGTAAAAAGAGCCCCCCGGCTTCGCCGGGGGGCTCTTTTTACTGTCTGCGGGCGGCGACCGCTTTTTCAAGGCGGGCCATGGCCTCTTTCATCGTGGCCCTCGTGCAGGCCGCGTTCATGCGGGCAAAGGAGCCGCAGCCGGGCCCAAACTCATGGCCGTAGACAAGGCCGAGCTTTGCCTCTTTGACGAGAAAGCCGGCAAGGGCGTCCCCCTCAAGCCCAAGCCCCGAAAAGTCGAGCCACAGCAGATAGGTCCCCTCCGGCTTGTAGGCCGCGACCTCCGGAATGCGCTCCTTGATGTAGCCGACGGCGTAGTCGAGGGTCCCTTCAATGTAGGCGTTGACCTCCCGGAGCCACTGCTCACACTCGGGGTCGCCGTACAGCACGTCGATGCCGATGGTGGCGAAGACGTTGTCAAGTGTGGTGGCAATGGTTGAAAGCGACTTGCGGTACCGCGCCATGAGCCACTCGTTTTGGGTGAAAACGGAGGCGCTGGCAAGCCCCGCCACATTGAAGGACTTGTTGGGGGACATCATGGTGACGCAGCGTTGCGCGAGTTGGGGCAGGCTGCCCATCGGATGGTGCGTGACCCCGTTACGGACGATGTCGCAGTGGACCTCGTCCGAGATGACCCAAAGGTCGTACTTGTTGCAGAGCTCGGCAAGGCGGGAGAGCTCCTCCATGGTCCAGACCCGGCCGGTCGGGTTGTGGGGCGAGCAGAAAATGAGCACTTTGGGCTTATGCGCTTTGACCTTAGCCTCAAAGTCCTCAAAGTCGATTTTGTAGCCCTCTTCGGTCTTGATGAGCTCGGAGGTGACGAGCTTTCGGCCCTTTGCCTCGACGATGTCAAAGAGCGAGTCGTAGTTGGGCATGTGGATGATGCAGCTGTCGCCTTTTTCGGTCAGGGCGTCGAGCAGGAAGTTCAGAGCCGGAATGACGCCGGGCGGGCACCAGCAGATGGCCTCCTTGGGCAGTTTCCAGTCAAAGCGGCGGGAGAGCCAATTTTGAATGATGTCAAAATATCCCACGTCTCGCTGGGTATAGCCGAAAATGCCGTGGTCGATGCGCTTTTGGAAGGCGTCGATGAGGGGTTTGGCGCAGCGGAAGTCCATGTCTGCCGTCCACATCGGCAGCACATCCTCGGTCCCGTACAGCCGCATGCTGCTGTCCCATTTGTAGGAGTGTGTGCCCCGCCGTTCAATCGGCGTATCGAAGTTGTTCATCTGCTGCGCTCCTTTTCTTTTGTGGGGCTCCCTGCCCCCGCTTTTTTGCTTTTCCCTTTTTGTGCCTTCAGCTTGTCCGATGCGGTTTTGAGTTTAAACTGTCTTTGCTCGTCCGCCTTGTGACCGCATGCAGCCTCTATTGGCGGCGCGCCGGAGGCTTCACGCGGCGGAAAACGCTCCTTAAGGCGCGCCTCAAAGGCCGCAAACGCCTCCTCACTTGCCGCTGCCCGCGCCCTTCCGACCGACAGGCGGCCGCTCACTGCGGCCGTCTCCCCGACGGTCAGGACCTCGGCTTCGATATCGCCCTCGACGACGCCGACAATTTCCACTTCCGGCGCTGTGACCCTGCCTGTTACACGGCCGGTGACAATGAGCTTGTCTTCGCAGGCCACATCTCCCGTGACGGCACCGGCGAGCATCAGGGGCTCTTTGGAAAAAATGCCGCCTGTGACGGCGACGCCCGATGATAAAACCCGCTCCATGCCCATCCCTCCCGCAGCGAAGACTTCATCTAAAATATATCATAGCTGCACATAAAGTTCAAGGCGGACATCGCTATCTGCGCCGCTGGGAGCGC
>DATMXT010000002.1:0-2115 GCA_035561375.1 Terriglobales bacterium
TGCCGCCTTGATGCCGTTTGTGCCGTGGGCGTGGGTGGCTGTGATGACGCCGTACATCTCGGCCACCTCGACGATGGCCCGAATTTCCTCATAGGTGAGCTGCTGGGCCCCGACCGTCGTGCCCCTCGACATGACGCCGCCTGTCGACATGAACTTGATGAGGTCGGCCCCGTGCTTTAAGACGGTGCGGGCGGCCTTGCGGACCTCGTCCGGCCCGTCGGCAATGAGGCCGCCCGAAATGGCGATGTCGACATAGGGACTGAAGTGGCCGTCGGCGTGGCCGCCGGTCGAGCCGATGCAGGGGCCGGACGCCATGATGCGCGGGCCCCAGACGGTGCCGGCCTCGATTTCGCGGCGCAGCGCGACGTCGATGTACCCCATGTCGCCGAGCGCACGCACGCTTGTAAAGCCGCCCAGCAGGTCCTCCTGAACGTGGGCCAGCGCCTTGATGGCACACCCGCCGACCGTGCGCAGCACCTCGTCGAGCTCCCCGTCGGTCTCGCCGTTGCCGGCCAGGTGCATGTGGGCATCAATGAGGCCGGGGGTGACGAACATGGCGGACAGGTCGATGACCTCAAGCCCCTCGGTGGGCCTGCCCGCCCAGGCCGAGAGGGGGATGACCGACTCAATTCGGGCGCCGTCCACCAGGACCGCCATATTCTCCGAAACGGTGCCGTCGGGCGAGTTGAAGAGTTTTCCGCACTTGATGAGCTTTTTCATGGCTTCCTCCTTCATACAGCTAAGAGCTAAGAGTGAAGAGCTAAGGGGGGTTAAAAGGGCACGGCGTTGTTGCCTTTATAGGCCGCGCCGATGGCGGCCGGCGTGACGCCGAGAATGTCCTCGCAAAGCCCCGCCAGCTCCTCGGCAGCGGCCACGACCCGGTCGCTTGAGAGGTCAAACCCGTCGATGGGATAGAAGATGTCGGTGCTCTCCGGCGTGATCATGCCCTCTTTGCTCTGCCGCCAAATCCATCGGCGGGTGCCGACTTTGCTGCCGCAGGCGTAAATGAGTTCGCCCGGGTCCGGGGTTTCGGGCTGCTCCTCGCCGAAGGGGGTAAAGACGTCGCCCGGCCGCGCAAACCGCACGGCCTCGTCCCCCTCAAAGAGCGTGTGTGCCCCCATCGGCAGCAGGTACTTGAGGGAGACGGCGTTGCCAAGGTCGACAACCGGGTTGATGTGGGGCATGCCCTTGCCCTTTGTGATGCGGGTGACCAGCGCCTCAATGGAGGGCATAAACTTGTTGGGGTTGACGCCAAGCTCGGTGAAAGCGGCCCGGTAGGGCAGAATCAGCGGGTGCTCCTTGACCTTCCACCCCTCAAACTGAGCGGCGGCCTCCTCCACCGCCCGGTCGAGCAGGCGGTCGATTTCGGGGTAGCTTTTGGTGTTGTCGACGCCGCGCAGGACCACGGCTCCAATGAAAAGGCCCGGCAGCTTTTCAAATACTTCCGGCTCAATAATAAACGACATCGCGTTTTCCTCCTGATATTTTGACTTATGCCGATATTTACCGGCGCCGCTCGCCGAGCGTGATCTCCTCTTCGGCCTTGCTGATGACGTTGAAAAAGGCATAGGCGTCCTGACCGTACCGCTCCTTGATGGCGTCGTAAGTGATGGGGGGCAGCTTGTCGCGGCGGGCGGCAAGACGGGCGGCTAAGAGCTTGAGCCGCAGCTCGCACATCTGCTGGGCGGCGTTGCCGGCCTCGAGAAAGGCGAGCTCCGGCAGCTTGAAGAAGTCGGCCAGATTATCCTTGTTGCCGCCGTAGAGGTGCCGGAAGGTCTTGTAGAGCGAGATGGCGAGGTAGACCTGCGCCTCGGCCGCAAAGTCGCGGTATCGCTCGTCCTCCATGAGTCCGAAGAGGACGTTGACGGCGCTGACTGTGTACTTGCGCCCGAGGGTGACGGCGACCCCGCCGCGGTTGTCCTTGACGGGCTCCGGGGAAGCCTGCGGCAGGCTCTCCCCGCGCTGGGGCGTGACGCCGAGCAGGTAATCGGTCGACACGCCGTAGTAGCCCGCGGCCTTGACCACAAACTCCAACCCCGGACGGCGCACGCCCTTCTCATAGTGCGACAGGAGCGCCTGCGAGATGCCGAGTTCCCCCGCCGCGTCCTTCTGACT
>DATMXT010000003.1:0-2142 GCA_035561375.1 Terriglobales bacterium
GACCATGCCTGCGCAGCCAATGAATATTGTGAAAATGAAAGAAGGGGTGTACAATGCCGCTCACGATGGATTCCATGATGGCCCTCCCGCAGGAAGAACTGGCGGCGTTTGCCGCAGCGCTTCACCCGGAGGATGTGGCGCAGCTTGTCGGGCGCCTCGCCCTCAAAGCGGATGAAGTCCGGTATCGGGCGTTTTTACTGCTGCGGGAAAAGTCCCGCCTGGACGACAGCGTCTACCCCTATTTTGAGGTCTTCTGCGAGAAGCTGAGCAGCGAAAACTCCTATCAGCGCAGCCTCGGCGTCATGCTGATTGCCGAAAACGTGAAGTGGGATGCGGAGGGGAAAATGCGGAAGGTTCTGCCTGAGTATCTCAAAATCCTCTATGACGAAAAGCCCATCACCGTTCGCCAGTGCATAGCGTCGCTCGGCGTCATCGCAACGGAGGCCCCGGAATACGGCCCCGACATTGCAAAGGCGCTGCTGGGGTACGACGTCATGCAAGTGCGGGAGACCATGCGCAAGCTCATTTTGACCGACATCGTCACGGTGCTGGCCGCTATCAAAAAGGCGCGCCCGGACCCGGAAATCGACGCGTATTTGCTCTGGGCTTTGTCGGGTGAAATTCTTGACGGCAAGGCCAAAAAAGCCCTCCAAAAGCTGCTCTGACAAGGCTTGCAGCCTTACATCAAAAACCCGCGGGCGCTATGCGCCCGCGGGTTTTCATTTGTGGTCTCAGTAGGACAGACTGCTCTCGCCGATGAATTCGCGGATGAGCGAGTCGGGCGGCACAAGGTCCGGCTCTACCGGCTCTACCCTCTCCAGCATGGCGTTTAGCGCCGCCGTCTCGGGGGTGTCCGGAATCGTATCGGCGATACTCTTCAGCACGGTCTTGTAGACGCCGAGCTCATACGTGTGGAAAGTGTCGACCGTGTGGGTCGCCCTGTCGGTGTAGGGGGAGATATAGGCCTTCTCCCCTCGCTCCACGCCCGCGTACAGCGAGAGCGTATCGGCAAAGCTGCGTTTGCGGTAGAGTTTATCGCGGATGAGGCGGCGCAGCAGCCGGACTCCCGGCGGGAGAAGCGTGGTCTCCCCGTCTTTCAGGCCGGTGCACACGGCGATGTAAATGCGCAGGGTGTCGCTGTCCGGCAGCGTGATGACGTCGGGATTCAGGGCGTGAATGCCCTCCACAATGATGAGTTCGCCGGGCTTGCGGGCGAGGGTGCGCCCCGACGGCACCCGGCAGCCCTCCTTGAAGCTGAATTTCGCAAGCTCGACCGGCTCGCAATATTCAAGCGAGCGCAGCTGCTCGTTTAAGAAGGCTTTGTCGACCCGCTCCGGCGACTCAAAGTCGAGCTCCCCCCGGTCGGCAAGTTCTTTCCAGTTCCCCGTGAGCGTATTGAAGTAATTGTCCATCGACAGCGTGTGGGTCTCGCAGCCGTCGTCGTCTAAAAACCGCTCCAGCAGCAGGGCGGTCGTCGTCTTGCCGGAGCCCGACGGCCCCGAGAGCAAAATGATCGGCCGCTCGGCACGGCTGCGGTAGATTGCTTTGGACAATTCCCGAATGCTTCGATAGTAGGCCGCGTCGGCCTCCCGCACCATCGGCATGGCGTTCTCGGCCGCAGCGGCGTTGAGCTCCCCCATGTCGGTCAGGTTATAGTTCATTCACACCCGCCTTTCCGGATTGTGATCTATGGTATGCCGTTTTGTGGTATGCGTTATGTGGTATGATAGTATCAGTATATTTAACTCGCGTATCCGTTTGTGCAAATACATACAGGAACCGGAGGCCGTCAAATGCAGCTCAATATTCTCCTCGGAGACATTACGCGCTCAAAGGCGCAGGCCATCGTCAACGCCGCAAACCCCACGCTGCTGGGCGGCGGCGGAGTTGACGGCGCCATTCACCGCGCCGCGGGGCCCGGCCTTTTGGCGGAGTGCCGCCGCCTTGGGGGGTGCGACACCGGCGACGCGAAAATGACTGCGGGCTACAACCTTTCCGCAAAATACGTCATCCACACGGTGGGCCCTGTCTGGCGGGGCGGCGGACAGGGCGAGGCCAAGCTCCTCGCCTCCTGCTATCGGCGCTGCCTGGAGCTCGCGGCCGCGGTGGGCGTGACCCACATCGCTTTCCCGTCCATTTCGA
>DATMXT010000004.1:0-5139 GCA_035561375.1 Terriglobales bacterium
CTTTTATGTTGTAAGAAACTTCCGCTTAGCTACGTAGCAGGGTGTGTCCTCCATGTGGGCCGTGCGGGCCCTGACCGAAATTCGCAGCTCCGGCAGCGCGGCCATTGCGAGCTCCAACAGCCGGCCTGCCGTGCCGTCCAAAGTCAGGGCGTCGATTTCGAGTTTGCCGGCGGACAGGGCTGCGGCGCAGTCGACAAGGTTTGGGTCAAAAAACAGGGCGTTGTCGAGCTCGGCGATGTCATGTCCCGCCGCAATGCGGCGCACATCGGCGAGCCTCTTCGTGACCCCGCCGCACCGGCACGCCCCCGGCAGGATGCGGGCGGCGTCCCCCGTCAGATACCGGATGAGGGGGATGGCCTCCAGCCCGATCGTGGTGACGGCAAGCAGGCCTCGCTCCCCGTCCGGGACCGGACTGCCCTCGCCGTCCACAATTTCCGCAATGATGTGGTTTTCGCGGATGTGCATGCCCTCGTGGGCCGGGCAGGTGACGGCGCCCCCCAGCCCAATCTCGCGGGAGCCGTAGTGGGGGAAGAGGCGCTCTCCCAGTATGCGCCCGGCGTCCGCCATGACGCTTTGGGGCAGCGTGTCGGCCGAGACCAGCGCCCTTTTCAGGGAGATGGGGCCGCAAAACCGCAGCAGTGAGAGCAGCGGCACCGGCATGCCGACATAAGCTGTCGGGCGCTCTTTTTCAATCAGCGCCGCAAGCTCGCCATAGCTCTTCCCGATGCCCGCCCGCACCGGCCGGGCGCCGAGGCGATGGATGGCTTTCGCGATGAGCTCGCCCAGCCCCCCGCCCGCCGAAAAGGGCATGGCGATGAGAACGGCGTCGCCCGGGTACACGAGTTCACCAAGCCCCGCCGCGAAAAACCCGACCGTTGCGGCCATGTCGCCCTCGGTGTAAAAAACCCGTTTCGGAGGGGCCGCGGTGCCGCTCGTCCGGTCGGTGATGACGCGTTCGACTTCTCTTTGCGAGAGCAGCAGCATGCCGGCGGCGTTTTGGGCGAGGTCGGCCTCGGTCGTAAAGGGCAGCCCGCTCAAATCGTCAAGGCTGCGCAAGGCCTCCGGCAGGTCTTTGTAAAACCCGGACCGTACACGCTCCCTTTTCAGGAGCGCGTTTAAGCGGCCGAGCTGGAGCTCTTCCAGCGCGGCCCTGTCGAGGGCGGGCAGGCCCTCGGTCTCCATGATCCAGTTGTCCAGCCTTGAACCGCTCATTTCCGGTAAAGGGCCCTGCCTCCCAAATCGGTCAGGTTGTAGGCGCAAAAGGGCACCATGCCCCGCGACGGGTCGGCCTCGCTGATGTAGCAGCGGCGAAGCCGTTCAAGGTCGAGCGTGAAGGCGTCCTGAAACAGCATGCCGGAGACCGTGAAGGTGGAAGCCCGGGCCTGCGCCAAAAAAGCGTCGAGGGAGGAAGTGCCGTCCGGCGTCTTCCCGGGGTCGGCGGGCGCCGCGCCGCTCCCCCACTGCCAGGCCACCGTGTCTCTGGCCCGCGAGGATTTGACGCAGCAGCAGGCGTCCTGCCGTCTGGCAAGGGATTTAAGGGCGCCGTCTTCCCCCAGGCGGTAGCTCGCGTGGAAGGAGCAGTAGGGGCTTTCGGCCCCGCCGCCCGCGAAGTCGGCCGCCCTCATGCGCCCGTCTGTCTGACTTTCAATGAGCCGCAGCATTTTGGGGATGGTCAGCCGCTCTGCGGGCGCTTCAAGGGCGCACCGGCCAAAGTAGCTGATGGGCTGAAAGTGCACCCCCCGCACGTGGGGCGAGCGGGACAGCGCAAAATCGAGGATGTCGCCAAGCTCCCCGTCGTTGACGCCGGGCGCGACAGTCGGCACCAGCACGACGGGCAGCTCCGCCTCCTTGCAGGCCTCAATGGCGGCGAGCTTTTCGGGCAGCAGCTCCCGGCCCCGCAGGATGCGGTTCGAGGTCTCGGTCAGGCCGTCAAACTGCAAAAACACGCAGGAGAGATCGGCCGCTGCAAGGCTCTTTGCGTAGCCCTCTTCCTCAGCCAACCGCAGGCCGTTTGTGTTGAGCTGGAAAAACGTGAAGCCTTTTTTCTTGCCGAGCGCGATAATTTGAGGCAGGTCGTCCCGGACCGTCGGCTCGCCGCCCGAGAGCTGGATGTTAAAGGGCCCGCCGCGGGCCATCAGCATGTCGTAGAGCGCTTCAATCTCCTCCATCGGGGCATCGCGGCCCCGCTCGCCCGACGAGGCGAAGCAGACCGGGCAGGTCAAATTGCACCGGCTTGTGAGTTCCAGCAGCACGCAGCAGCCGGCGCTCTCGTGGTTTTCGCAAAGCCCGCAGTCGCGCGGACATCCCTTGATGGCGGGCACCGACACCTTGGGGGCGTTGCCGCGGTTTTCCCGCCCCCAGGCCTTGTAGTCCTCAAGGGGTCCGTCCCAGATTAAGGCCGAAAAGTCCCCGTGGAGAGGACAGCTCTTTTCCAGATAAATCCTGCCGTCCTCCCGGGCGGTGCGCCATGCGTCGACGACGGCGAGGCAGACGGGGCAGACGCTCTTGGTCTTTGAAAAGCGCCGGGGCGCGCACACTTTTTTCTTTGCGGCAAGGCGGCGGACGGGCACGCGGGCTTTATTTGGCATCACTTGTCCTCCAGCGCCCGCTCGACCGACAGCACCTTGCCGAGCGCCAGCTCCTCCGGCACGTAGACAAACCCGCACTTGGGGCAGACCGGAAGCTCGACCGGAAAAGCGTTGTCGAGATAGGCGAAAGTGGCGCTGCCTTTTATCAGCGCGACCCTGCACTTATTACAGGTCAGCTTGCCCAGCTTTTCAATCTCATAGTAACTTTTTTTCTCTTCAGCCATGCCGCACCTCAACTCACCGTCATTCTGTGGCTGTAAGCCCTGTGGACCAGATATCCGCCGTCCCGCTCCTCAAACACGGCCCAGAACGTCACGTTGCCGACGCGGGACCGCGCCGTGAGCAGCCCCGTCTCGCCGTCGAGGACGGCCTCGCCCGTCTTCCGGTAGTCCTTGATGACCCGGATGACGTCGGCGTCCAAAATCATGCGGTCGTCCATGAGGGCGCGGGCCTCGGGCGTGATTTCAAGCGGAAAATCGGTCATCTCTTCCTCCATATGCTCTCCCCAGCGCTCTTTAAGCAGGTCTTTTTTCAGCTTTAAGCGGTTTTTGCGTTTCTCCGAGATGTCCGGCGGCTGCCCCGGGGGAATGCCGTAGACCAGCTCCAGAATGTGGGCGGACCGGCGCCCCTCCCTCGCAAACCGGTCCTTGCAGTTCATGCAGTAGGTGACGTAGGCGCCTTCAAGCCCGGTGCACTTTTCGGCCATCTCGTGCGCGACCTCTCGGTTGGCGTACATGACAAGCCCGCCGTAGCCGCAGCAGGGGGTGCGGTCGCCCGAGTCGGCGGCCTTTTTGACCGAAAGTCCGAGCTCTCCGGCGATTTTCTCCACAGCCGCCCGCATGGCGGGGTCTCCCCTCGCGCCGCAGGCGTCGTGCAGCACGACCCTGCGGCCCTCTTCCGGCTGCGGCGGGGAGACGCCGAGGTCGGCCAGCACCTCGTAGATGTTGAGGACTTTGCGCTGAAGCGTCTCCTCCAGCGTCTTCTTGCAGGTGGGGCAGCCCGCGATGAGCTCGGGGTCATGAAGCTTTGCAAGCTCGTTTTTCAAAAATTCGGTCGTCTCACCGAGAAGCTCGTACCGGCCGGCCCAGCTTGCAATGGCGCCGCAGCACCCGAGCATGAGGGCCACGCCGCCGGGCAGCCGGGCGGCAAGGTCCCTGTAGGCGGCGGCGACCGTAGCGGGCGAGAGGGCCGCCGTCTGGCAGCCGGGGAAAAAGACGTATTTTGAGGGCTTATCCTTTTCCTGCGGGCGGGCCAGAAACGCCTCGCCGTTTGAAAAGAGCATGTCGTACAGCGCAAACTCGTGTGGGGCTAAGGGCATTTTGCCGGTGGCGACCATGTTTTCTCTGGCCATATGGCAGATGTCCGCCATGTCGCAGCCGTGGGGGCAGGTGACGGCGCACTGCCCACAGAGGGCACAGGAGTTGATGGGCTTGTTCATCGTGTGGTCGCCCATGATGATGCTGACGTTATTGTAAATCTCACGGGTCAGGGCCTTTGGCGACTTCCCGTAATGCGCGAGGTAGGCGCAGCCCTTGAAGCACTCCTCGCACCGACACTGGATACACCGGCCGGCCTCGGCCTTCGCCTCTCCCGGCGTGTAGCCCTCCCCCTCCTGCACTCTTTTCGAGGGGACGACGCCCGACAGGTCGGTGTACAGCCGGGAGGCGACGGGGCCCTCCGCGCCACGGCTTGCGGCGGGGTCCATGCCCTGCGCGAGCCTGTCGACCGACAGGGCCGCCCGCTTTGCGCTATAAAGCGCCGCAAGGGTGCCCGAGGCGGCCTCCGGCGTTCCGGCGACGACGCCCGCCCCCGTGCAGACGAGAGTGGCCGGGTCCGGCTCCTCGGCCAGCAGTGCTTTGCGCGCCTCCTCCGACAGGCAGACGATGTCGTAGGCTTCTTTTGCCCGTGTGAAAAGCGCCCCGTCAAGGCGGCTGCCGTACGCGAGGTCTATCTCCATGCCGCAAAGCCGCTCCGCTTCGGCGGTCTGCGCCTCTTTGTCCAAAAAAGGGGCGCAGCAGGCCATCAGGGCCGCGGCGTCCTCCTCCTCCACAAAGAATGTGACCGGGTAGCTCTTTGCCGCAAGCTCGCCGGCAAGGGCGAGGGAAAAGAGGCCGGCGCCGAGCACCGCCGCTTTTTTGCTCTTTTTGATTTTGAACATGCCGCGCCCGCCCTTTGGGGCGCCGTACTTGACTGCGGCCCGCTCAAGGGCCGACATGCCGATGCCCTCTCCCATTTCCGACAGACGGCAGGCGGCGGCGCAAGGGGACTCGCACCCGCCCGCCAAAATGAGCGGAAAGGGGGCGATGCGCTCGAGCATGGCGCGCGCACCCGTGAAGTCGCCCGCCTGTATTTTGCCGACAAAGGCCCTGCCGTCGAGCTTTAAGGGGCAGGCGGCCGCGCAGAAGGCCGGCTCGTCATAGATACAGACCTTTTCGCGGGCCGCAAGTTCCTCTTTTGAAAGCATCTGCTTTTGCCAGTAGGTTCTCGTCGATCTCTCCTGAAATTTGTCCATGGGCTCCCTTTCTGCCTGCCGGGGCTGCGCTTCTTACGG
>DATMXT010000005.1:0-3556 GCA_035561375.1 Terriglobales bacterium
GTTGAAATGGGCACCCGGTTCATTCGCATCATGTGCTATTTCTACTTCATCTTTGCGTTCATGAGCATCTCCTCCGGACTGCTGCGCGGCGCCGGAGACGTCTTTTACCCCATGACCACGACCGTCGTGAGCCTCATCATCCGCATCGTGGCGGCCGTTTTCCTCATTAAAACGCCGCTCGGGGCGCTGGGCCTCATTGTCGCCATGCCGGTCGGGTGGCTGCTCGCGGGGTTTGCCAACAGCCTACGCCTGGCCAGGGGAAAGTGGAAGGAAAAAGGCGTTTCAATGCCGACCGCCGTGCTCATTGAGGAGTGACACATGCCTGCGGGGCCGCTTGACAGATGGCCCCGCAGGCATTATGATGATATGGTCACAAAAAGGCGCATATGTCAGCTTTTTTGTGTCGAAACAGACCGATTACAGGTCCCCGTAGCTCAGCAGGATAGAGCGTCCGCCTCCTAAGCGGAAGGTCGCGCGTTCGAATCGCGCCGGGGATGCCAAGGCGCCTGCATGTTTTGCGAAACATGCAGGCGCTTTTTGCTTTGCGAAAAGCGCGAAGCGTCTCGCGGGCGGGACCCGTCCCCCGCGTGCCCCCTCCGGCCTCCGGCGGGGTTTTAGGGCGCAGCAGACGAGTACCTTTTGTGAGCAATAAAAAATAGCGTTCTCCATAACTTCTACAAATTTGTCTGATAGAATATGCACAGATACTGAGAAAGGAAGTCCTGAAAAATGTCCCTGTGGAAACGAATTGTCGCGGCCGTTCAAAATTACCTGTCCAAAGCGGCAAAATCAAATCAGGAATTGTTCGGTGACGCCACGCCCGACTGCTGCAAGCTCAACCAAAAAAACAGCAAGCAAGTCCGCTCTTAAAAAACAGACCGAGGCTTGACCTTTGCCGAAAAAACACGTTCAGCAGCGGCCAAATATTTTTCGCCGAAAAGCGGGGGAGGCGCTACATGGAGTCCACAATGAAAAGCAGGCGCCTGCGCATCGGCGGAATGACCTGCGTCAACTGTCAAAATAAAATTGAAAATAAACTGCGCAACACCGCGGGCGTCAAAAGCGCAACAGTGAGCTACAGCGCGGGCACGGCCGACGTCGCTTACGACACCGACATCCTCACGCATAGCGACATTTCGGCGGTCATTGAAAAGCTCGGGTACAAAGTGCTGCCGGACGAAAGACGGTCGAGCCCGGAGTTTGGCCGGGTTGTCGGCACGCTGTCCATCATCGTCTCCCTCTATGTGCTGCTCGAGCAGTTTGGCGTGTTGAATCTGCTTGTTCCGAGCCGGCTCGCCGACGCCGGCACCGGCTACGGAATGCTGTTTGTCATCGGCCTGCTCACATCGGTCCACTGCGTCGCCATGTGCGGCGGAATCAATTTGTCCCAGTGTCTTCCCCGCCAAACAGGAGAGGCAGACACCGACCGCCGCTTTGTTTTCATGCCGGCGCTGCTCTATAACACAGGGCGGGTGCTCTCCTACACGGCGGTCGGGTTTGCGCTGGGACTCGCGGGCTTTCTCTTTGGCGGCGGCGAGGGCGCTGGGCTGTCCGCGACGGTGCAGGGGATTTTAAAGCTTGCCGCGGGTCTCTTCATGGTGCTGATGGGCCTCAACATGCTCGGTATTTTCCCGGGGCTGCGCAGATTTCAGCCGAGAATGCCGCGCTTTTTAGCCGAAAAAGCTCACTCCGAAAGGGCGGGCGGCAAAGGGCCGCTCTACGTCGGACTGCTGAATGGCCTCATGCCCTGCGGCCCGCTGCAGTCGATGCAAATTGTGGCACTGGCCTCCGGGAATCCTTTGACCGGCGCATTTTCCATGCTGCTCTTCAGCCTCGGAACCGTGCCGCTCATGCTCGGGCTGGGCTCTTTTGTCTCGGCGCTCGGCAGAAAATTTGCCGACCGGGTCATGGGGGTCGGCGCGGTCCTTGTCGTGGTGCTGGGCCTTGCGATGCTCTCTCAGGGGGGCAGCCTCTCGGGGCTTGCGACGCCGGAGCTCTTGCTCAAAATCATTGTGGGGCTCAGCATAGTCGGCGCCGTCTTCAGCTTTCCCTATAAAAAGCCCGTCTTCAAAACGGCTTCCACGGCCGCCGCCTGCGTTGCGGCGGTCGCCGCCGTCGCGCTGTGGAACACGGCGGGCGCTTTGGGAGGCGACGGGTCGGACGTCGGCGTCGTCAACGCCGCGGCCGGTGTGCAAGTGGTTGAAAGTCAGCTCGCCTCGGGCAGCTATCCGAACATCACGGTACAGGTCGGAATCCCGGTGAAATGGGTCATTGAGGCGCCCGAGAACAGCATCAACGGGTGCAACTACAAAATGAATATCGCGGCATACGGCATTGCCGGCTATGAGTTTGTGCCCGGAGAAAACACCATTGAATTCACCCCGAACAAAACCGGCACCTTTTCTTACAGCTGCTGGATGGGGATGATCCGCGGGACAATCACGGTCACGCAGGGGCCCGGCGGGACGGCGGATGCACCCGCCGGCGCGCAGGAAACCGGCCTCCCCGTCCCCAGCGGCTACCAAATCCCGACCGACACCGTGGCCATCGCCGAAGAGACGGTCTATGAGGGCTATCCGGTGCAGGAGGTCACAATTTCACTGACCGACGAGGGATTCAGCCCGGCTGTCGTGCTCGTAAAGTCCGGCGTTGACGTCGTCTGGCACATTGACAACGCCCTGTCCGGTACGGACAGCGGCACCCAGCTGCTGGTTCCGGGCTACGCAACCCGCCTCACGCTGGCAGGCGGCGACAATCCGCTGTTCTTCACCCCCGCGGGCGATTTTGATTTTTCGACCGGGGACAGCGCGTTTTACGGCTATGTGAAAGTCGTTGACGACCTAGCCGCCGACCTCGACGAGGTCAAAGCCGAGGTGAGTCGGTTTGAAACGCTCATTTGGCCGCCTGAGACCTTTTTCGACCAAGGGGCGGCCGGCGGCGCCGCCTCGGGCGAGGCGGTGGCGGCCGCCGTCGAAGACGGCGTTCAGTACGTCACCTCCGCCGTGAGCAGCCGCGGCTATGAGCCCATTGAAGTTCAAAAGGGAATCCCCGTGAAGTGGACTTTACAGGCGTCCGCCGGCTCGCTGAACGGCTGCAACAACGCCATTGTCATTCCGGAGTATGATTTACAGGTTGACCTCAAGGCCGGTGACAACCTCATTGAATTTACGCCCGACCGCTCCGGCACGTTTGTCTTCAGCTGCTGGATGGGAATGGTCCGCTCGAGCATTGTCGTGACGAGCGAAGACGGCACGGTGGACGCGGCCGGGGACGACGGCTCCGACAGTCTGCCGTCCTGCTGCGGCTGATGCCGCAGGGAAAGGAGTCCTTATGAGATTACTACTCTCGCATTGGCACTGCATCCTGCCCGCCGCGGTGATACTCATTGCGCTGCTCTCCATGAATCGCGGCCAAAAAAGGCGGGCGCAAAACGCCCCGGCCGACAGGAGCTATATCGAAGACAAAAAGGAGATCGAGCTATGATGCAATACCGTCACCGCCATAAACGCCGCGCCGCACCGCTGCAGGCACAGTTTCGCCTATCGGGCCTTTTGAC
>DATMXT010000006.1:0-7969 GCA_035561375.1 Terriglobales bacterium
TCAGGCTGTCGATAAATGACTTTATCGACAGCCTGAGCACTCCGCCGCAAGCGGAGTGCTTTATATTCCGCCTTCCAGTGTCTGTTGCTGCCTGTTTTGTCTCTGATGCGCAATTCTTCCGCCGGCCAAATCGGCAAACACCGTTTTGGTATCGGCTGCGCAACCGGATTGCCCCCTGGTGTGACAAAGTCACGGTTTCTCGGCCTGCCTGAGGTATAATGATTCCAAAGGGGTGAATGCAATGAAAGCAAAGTTGATCTTTATTGTTTGCGGCGTGCTGGGCGCGGTGGGGGGATACCTGTATTATCGGTTCGTCGGGTGTTTGACAGGGACTTGTGTGATTGCCGCCAACCCGCTCACTTCCACATTTTTCGGCGCTGTCTTCGGCGTCGTGATTGCCGGCCCTCTTTCCGAGCTGTTCAAAAAAATATCTCCCCCCACAAAGCGGCCTGACTGATGCCGTTGACCCGCTGTCCGCACCGCCGGGACCTCGCGCACCGCGAGCCTTATTCTCTGCAGCCGCTTACTCAGTTCAATCAGGCTCGCAAAATACATAAAAAAATCGGCAGGGCATATGCCCTGCCGATTTTTTTATTCCTTATCTTTTTCCTTGTCCTTGAAGCGGTCGAATATGTTTTTGCCTTTCTTGTCGTCCACGACGGTCGGGGGTTTCCCGCCGACCATGGAGCGGTTGAAGTCGGCCAGCTTCTGTTTTTGCTCGGCCGTCAGCCCCTTGGGCACTTCGACGACGACCCGGACAAACTGGTCGCCCTTGCCGCGGCTGTTGAGGTAGGAGATGCCCTTGCCCTGCAGCCTAAAGACCGTGTGGGTCTGGGTGCCCTCGGGAATTTTCTGGCGCACTTTGCCGTCGAGCGTGTTGACGACGACTTCGGTGCCAAGGCAGGCGTCGGCAAATGAGATCGGCACTTCGCACCAGACGTCGGCGCCCCGGCGCTCAAAGAAGGGGTGCGGGCGCACGGTAACCGTGACAAGCAGGTCGCCGGCGGGGCCGCCTAAGGTCCCTGCGTTGCCCTGTCCCGACAGGTAGATGGTCTGCCCGTCGTCGATGCCGGCCGGAATGTTGACCGGCACCTTGCGGGTGCGGCGCACTTTGCCCTTGCCCTTACAGGTCTCACAGGGGCTCTTGATGACTTTGCCGGTGCCGCCGCACTCGTCGCAGACGCGGGAGGTGCTCATGACGCCGAAAGCCGTGCGCTGCTGCATGCGAATTTGGCCGGTGCCGCCGCAGGCGGCGCACTTCTCGGCCGTGGTCCCGGCCTTTGCGCCGGTGCCGCCGCACTTTTCACAGGACTCGATGCGCACAGCCTCGACCTCTTTTGCGACGCCCTTGGCCGCCTCCTCAAAGGAGATGGAGACCGAGGCGTGGGCGTCGGAGCCGCGGGAAGGGCGGGGCCCACGGGCTTGCTGTCCCGCGAAGCCGCCGAACCCCCCGAATATATTGGAGAAGATATCCCCCAGGTCGTCCATGCCGGCAAAGCCGCCGCCCCAGCCGGGGCCGCCGGCGCCGCCCCCGTAGGACGGGTCGACGCCGGCATGGCCGTACTGGTCATAGAGCTGCTTTTTCTGCGGGTCGGAGAGAATTTCATAGGCCTCCTGGGCCTCCTTGAAGTGCTCTTCGGCCTCTTTGTTGCCCGGGTTGCGGTCGGGGTGATATTTCTTTGCGAGTGCCCGATAGGCTTTTTTAATCTCTTCGTCCGAGGCGCCCCTCGCTACGCCGAGCACGTCATAGTAGTCTCTCTTGTCAGCCATAGGACGCCACCACCGCTTCCTTTATTTGTTGTCGTCCACGTCCTCATAGTCGGCGTCGACGACGTCGCCTTCAGGGGCGGCGCCGGGCTGCGCGTCGGCGCTGCCGGAGGCGGCCTGAGCCGCGGAGTATAATTTTTCGGAAATCTCGTAGAACTTCTTGGTCAGGGCCTCGCTCGCCGACTTGACGGCCTCGGCGTCGGTGCCCTGCAGCGCCGTCTTGAGAGAGGCGACCGCCGACTCAATCGAGGACTTCTCCTCACTTGAGAGCTTGTCGCCGAGCTCCTCAACCGTCTTCTCGGTCTGGTAGACCAGCTGCTCGGCGTTGTTGCGGGTCTCAATCTCCTCTTTGCGCTTCTTGTCGTCGCCGGCGAACTGCTCGGCCTCCTTGACGGCCTTTTCAATTTCGCTCTTGGAGAGGTTGGTCGAGGCCGTGATTGTGATGTTCTGCTGCTTGCCGGTGCCGAGGTCCTTGGCCGAGACGTTGACGATGCCGTTGGCGTCGATGTCGAAGGTGACTTCAATCTGCGGGACGCCGCGGCGGGCGGCCGGAATGCCGTCGAGGTGGAAGCGGCCGAGGGTCTTGTTGTCGCCGGCCATCTCGCGCTCGCCCTGCAGCACATGGACTTCAACCGAGGTCTGGTTGTCGGAGGCGGTGGAGAAGACCTGGCTCTTCTTGGTCGGGATTGTGGTGTTGCGCTCAATGAGGCGGGTGAAGACGCCGCCCAGGGTCTCAATGCCGAGGGACAGCGGGGTCACGTCGAGCAGCAGCAAATCCTTGACGTCGCCGGCCAGAACGCCCGCCTGAATCGCGGCGCCCAGCGCCACGCACTCGTCGGGGTTGATGCCCTTGTGGGGCTCCTGACCCGTCAGCTTCTTGACCTCGTCCTGAACGGCCGGAATGCGGGTGGAGCCGCCGACCAGCAGCACTTTGGACAGGTCGGAGGGCGAGAGCCCGGCGTCGGAGAGCGCCTGCTTGACCGGACCGACGGTGGCCTGCACGAGGTCGGCCGTCAGTTCGTTGAACTTGGCCCTCGTCAGCGTGATGTCGAGGTGCTTGGGGCCGTTTGCGTCGGCCGTGATGAAGGGCAGGTTGATCTGGGCTGTCGCAAGTCCGGACAGCTCGATTTTGGCCTTTTCAGCGGCCTCCTTGAGGCGCTGCATGGCCATGTTGTCGCCCGACAGGTCAATGCCGGAGTCGGCCTTGAAGGTGGAGACGAGGTATTTGATGACCCGCTCGTCGAAGTCGTCGCCGCCAAGCCGTGTGTTGCCGTTGGTCGAGAGCACCTCGACGACGCCGTCGCCGATTTCGAGGATGGAGACGTCAAAAGTGCCGCCGCCGAGGTCGTAGACCATGACTTTCTGCTCGTGGTCCTTGTCGACGCCATAGGCGAGGGCGGCCGCCGTCGGCTCGTTGATGATGCGCAGCACTTCGAGGCCGGCGATTTTGCCGGCGTTCTTGGTGGCCTGGCGCTGAGAGTCGTTGAAGTAAGCCGGAACCGTGATGACGGCCTGGGTCACTTTGGAGCCGAGGTAGTTTTCCGCGTCGGATTTGAGCTTTTGCAGAATCATGGCCGAAATCTCTTCGGGGGAGTAGCTCTTGCCCTCGATGTTGACGCGGTCGGCAGTGCCCATCCTGCGCTTGATGGAGGAGACGGTGCCGGTGGGGTTGGTGATGGCCTGCCGCTTTGCGACGGTGCCGACCATGCGCTCGCCGGACTTTGAGAAGGCCACGACCGACGGAGTGGTGCGGCCGCCTTCGGCGTTGGGGATGACGATGGCCTCGCCGCCCTCCATGACGGCGACGCAGGAGTTGGTGGTGCCGAGGTCAATGCCTATAATTTTTGACATATCAATATCCTCCTAAATTGATTTACTGCCGGGCCGCGCAGGCGAAATGAATTTGCCCGCGCTCACGCCGCTGCCGCGCCATGATACCGGCCCCGTTTTGTAAGCGGGTTCGATATTTCAGTTAGCGACCTTCACCATCGCGTGGCGAATGACGATATCTTTGTATTTATAACCCTTTTGCAGAACCTCCACGACGGAGTTTTCCGGCAAGGCGGGGTCATCGATGTGAACGACTGCGTTGTGCAAATGGGGGTCAAAGGTGCCGGCGGCCTCGATTTCCTCAATTCCGACCGACGTGAGCACGTCGCAGATTGCGCGGGAGACCAGTGTCAGCCCGGCCGTGACCGCCTCGTTGCCGCCCCCCGAAATGGCGATGTTGAGGCTGTCGAGCACCGGAAGGAATTTGGCCGCCGTGTCCCGCACAACAAAGCCCTGCAGGGCCTCCCGCTCCTTGGCGGTGCGCTTGCGGAAATTGTCGTACTCGGCGGCAAGGCGCATATATTTGTCGTCAAGGCCCGCAAGCTGCGCGTTCAGGGCGTCAAGTTGGCACTTGAGCTCCTTGGCGAGTTCCGGCGTCTCTTTCGGCGCCTCTTCGGGGATGGGGGACTGCCCGCCCGCCGCGTTCTCCTCTTCGGGAAGGTCCGGCGTGTCCTTAAGGACAGGATTTTCTCTGCTGTCTTCCAAAGTTTTTACCTCCCGGTATCTTATTCGTTGAACATGCGTCCGAGCATGACGCCGAGCTCTCCCAGAAAATATTCAAATTGCGAGAGAGTGCGCCGGTAGTTCATGCGGGTCGGGCCGAGCACCGAGATGACGCCGACCGGCCGGCCGCCGAGGCTGTAGCTCCCGGTGATGACGCTGGTCTCCCGGAGCTCCTCGTAGGGGTGCTCGCCGCCGATTGTGAGGCGGATGCCGGAGTAGTCGGTCTCGGGGCAGAGCACCCGCAAAATGCGCTCCTTGTCGTGGAGCAGCGCCAAGAGCTCGCGGGCCTTGTCGGTGTCGTGGTACTCGGGCAGCGAGAGCAGCCTGCTCTCGCCGCTGACAATGACTTCGCGGGCCCAGAGCTCGTTGAGCATTTCGCGAAGTGCCCGAATGATGGGGGCGAGAAGCGGGCGGTATCCGCCAAGCGAGTCCTCGAGCTGGGCCAGCTGCGCAAGCGACACCTCCGAAATGGGGAGGTCCGTCAGCTGCTGGCTGATGACGCTCTCGAGCTTTGCGAGCACATAGTAGGGGATTGGCTGCTCAGTGCACATGAGCCGGTTTTTCACAACGCCGGCCGAGGTGACCAGCACCAGCACCACGCGGTCGGCGTCAATGGTGATGAGGTCGATTTTGCGAAGACTGCCGACGTTCATGCGGGGGGTGACGACGACCGACGGATAGCCCGTCAGGTCGCTTATCACCTTGCCCGCTTCAGTGAGCAGCCTCGTGAGCTCGGTCACATGGGCGTGGGAGAGGGAATGGGCCTGCTCTTTTTCGGTTTCCGAAAG
Organism: Terriglobales bacterium; assembly: GCA_035561375.1. Lineage (GTDB taxonomy): Bacteria > Bacillota > Clostridia > Oscillospirales > Feifaniaceae > DATMXT01. Next base: position 5,109 of record DATMXT010000006.1, read on the forward strand.
CCTGTAGCGGCCCATGAGCTCGTTGACATAGGCGCGGTAGCCCAAAGACGAGGGCACGCGCCCCGCCGAGGTGTGGGGCTGCAGCAGCCAACCGAGGGTTTCGAGCTCGGCCATCTCATTGCGAATGGTCGCCGATGAAACGCCAAGGCCGGCCTCGTCGGCCAGCGTCTTGGAGCCGACCGGCTCGGCCGTTCGGACATAGGACTCGATGACGGCTGCGAGTATTCGCTTTTTTCTCTCGCTCGGGCTCATAATTTTTCCTCTCGTTTAGCACTCAACAACTCCGAGTGCTAAGCACAGTGTTATGATAACGCGGCAGGGTACAAAAGTCAATAGGGGATTTTGTAAACAATATGTGAAAGCAAAGGTCGCGCTATGCATGCGGGGCCGCAAGTTTTTTGCGCGAAAAGGCCGGCGGGAAAAACCCCGCCGGCCTTGCATTTGCCCTGTGCAGCTGCTAAGACTGCGTGTCCGCGGAGGACGACACCAGAAAGCCCGCCGCGTCGATCACCTGATAGCCGCCCCGCACCATGACCCAGCCCGAGCCCGACACGCACCGGACGCCACGCCCGTCGGCCCGGGGGACGAGATAGAGGTTTTGCAGCGTCAGCTCATTGCCGTCGCCGGCCTCGGCGCCCTTGGTCAGGTTGGCGAGCTTGTCCCCGATGGGGTCGACCGCCTGGAAGACGCCGCGGCGCAGCAGCACTTCAATGGCCCCGCCAAAGCCTACAATGGTCTCGCCCTCGTGCATCTCAAGCGCGAGATAACTTGATGACCCGCCCGAGGGCGCGGGGACGCCTCCGGCGGCAATCTCCTCGCGCAGCTGGGCTATAGCCGCGTCGTGCAGCTCCTGCACCTGTTTTTGCTGGTCCTCCTTGAGGGCGGGGAGCAGGACGCTGTTGAGGTAGCTCAAGGTGATGAGCGGGTCGTCGGCGCCGCCGGCGGCAGACACGGCTATGTAGGCCGCAGCGGCAATCATCACCGCGATCAGGGCGGATCTCAGAAACTTTTTCATAACCCCTCCAAATGTACAGTGATACTTCTACACTTCGTCAAGTCCGAAGCTGATGGACAGGGCCTCGTTGATGCGGCTCATGGTGCCGTTGTCGAGATGTCCCATCCGCTCTTTCAGCCTGCGCTTATCAATGGTTCGCACCTGCTCGAGCAGCACGACCGAATCCTTCTGGAGGCCGCAGTCGACGCTGGCTCCAATTTCGATATGGGTCGGCAGGCGGGATTTTCCAACCTGGCTTGTGATGGCTGCCGCAATGACGGTGGGGCTGTACCGGTTGCCGACATTGTTTTGCACAATGAGCACCGGGCGCACGCCGCCCTGCTCCGAGCCGACCACCGGGCTCAGGTCGGCATAGTAGATGTCTCCTCTTTTGACTGTCACGACGATCACTCCGCAAATAATACTTGTCGCCTATAGTTTTGCCAGACAAAGCGGAGTTTTAATCATGCCCCCAAAAAATTCCATGGGGAAGAACTTTTTCCAGTATACCGCAGCCGGGGGAAGTTTGCAAGAAAGAGGTGTATATTGGGAAATTATGGAGAAAAGGCCGGCGGGACAGTGACGCCCCGCCGGCCGGAAAAGTAAACGGTGCGGCGCTCAGACGAGGTAGTTGGTCTCGGCGACCTCTTTGCCGCCCTTGAAGTAGACGCGGGGCACGCGCTTTGAGATGTTGCACTGCATGATGATGGGGTGCTGGCCGAACACCTTTGCCATCTCCATTGCGTCGAGATGGACGCCGGAGTCGTCGCCGAAGAGGGTGACGGTCTGCCCTTCCCGGACGCCCTCGATGCCGGTGACGTCGACCATCATCTGGTCCATGCAGATTTTGCCGACGCTCGGAGCGAGTCTGCCGTTCACGAGCACATTGATTTTGCCCGAGAGGGTGCGGGAGAGCCCGTCGGCGTAGCCGACCGCCAAGACGGCGATCAGCGAGCGCTCTTTGACCTCGTAAGTGCAGCCGTAGCTGATGACGGCGCCGGGGTCGAGCCACTTGAGCTGGGCGATGGCGGCCTTCCACTGCATGGCGGTGCGCAGCCCCGGGACCGGGCGGTCGGGGTCGGGGTCATATCCGTAGAGGGTGGTCCCGCTGCGGGCCATCGTGCACTGCTTGTCGGGGTGGTAGGCGCCGCCGGCCGAGTTGTTGCAGTGGACAAAGCTGAACTTGTGGCCGGTGGCCTCAATGGCGTCTACCATGCGCCGGAAGTTCTTAAACTGCATCTCGGTGAAGGCGCCGCCCATTTCCTCTGACTTCGCGAAGTGGGTGAAAATGCCCTCAAACTCGAGGTTCGGGACTTTCAGCATCTCCATGGCCTCGGCGAAGGCGGCCGGGAAATCGCTCTCCTTCTGGTTGACGATGCCAAGCCGGCTCATGCCGGAATCGATTTTCATGTGCACCCCCAGCTTTTGGCCGGCGCCCTCCATCTCGGCAGACAGCTTTTTGGCATAGGCCAGCGAGAAGCAGCACTGCGAAATGTTCTCGTACGCCATCTCCTGCGCGAGCGCCGGGTCGGTATAACCTAAGATGAGAATGGGTTTATGTGTGCCGCCCCGGCGGACGTTGACGGCTTCGTCATAACAGGCGACGCCGAGCATGTTGACGCCCGGGTGGTTGTCGAGCATGCGGGCGACCTCTTTGGCCCCGTGGGCATAGGAGTCGCCCTTGACAATGGCACAGAGCTTGGTTTCGGGCTCCATGTTGGCTCTGATTGCCGCAACATTTCCCCAGATGGCGTCGAGATCGATTTCAAGCCAGGTTCTACGTCCCTTTTTCACACAATCGCACCCTTTCAAACTTAGACTAAACGAAACAATATTAGCAAAGAATTACAAATACTTACATTAGTTT
>DATMXT010000007.1:0-3887 GCA_035561375.1 Terriglobales bacterium
GCCCCGACGCGACCTCGCCTCCCCTGCCCCCGACCCGGTAGACCCGGCCGGTGTAAAAGAGCTTGATGGGGGTGCGCCGCGCCGACAGGGCCGACGCCATGATGCGGGCGGCCGGCAGCGTGAAGTCGGGGCGCAGCACGACGAGCCGGCCCGCGCCGTCGACGAACTTGACCATCTGCTCCTGTCCGACCGGCATGTTGTACCGGGCGTAGAGGTCGTAATATTCGACCTCCGGCGTCTCGACCATCTGGTATCCCGAGCCCGCGAGATACTCGGTGATGCGCATCTCCATGCGCCGGCGGCGCAGGCTGCGGGGGTACAGTTCGTCCCGGTACCCCTGCGGGCAGAAAATTCGCTGTTCCATGACACGTAGTTCCTCCAAATAAAAAAGCCCCCGAAATCTCGGGGGCTTTAAGTCAACTCCAGCACCCCGCAGGCAGCGCACACAGCGCCCATGCCTGCGGCACGCGCGCTCTACCTGTGGTGATGGATAAAGAATGTACGCATAAAATGCACCTCTTTGGAATGAGTATATCACAGTCCGGCGGCCTTTGTAAACTGTCGATTTTCCACAACCTTTCAAAAACCGTCGTTTGGTTTTTCATCGCTCTCCATAAATCCCGTCCGATTTTGCGGTTTGGCGGCACACTGTTACTTAAGCCTTTTGGTTTTTCACCGCTCTTCACAAATCTCGTCTAATTTTGTAGAGTTTGACCGCATTGTTTACGCTAATTTAACATAAAATTAAACATATCCAAATATGTTACGGCATAAAAATAGATGTACCGTATTATTTAATCATTTACGCTAAAATATCTTAACAGCCTATGCAATATGTAGACTTATGTCAGAAAAGAAAATATAATGTGGGTATGAGGTACGATTATTACAGCGTGGGCATCGACATCGGCTCCACCACAGTCAAGGTGGTCGTGATGGATGGCGACGCCGTCATATATGAGCGCTACGAGCGGCACATGGCGCAGGTCCGGGCCAAGACGGCCGAACTGCTTGCCGAGGCCAGACGGGCGGCTGCGGGGCGGCAGGTGACTGCCGCTGTCTCCGGCTCTGCCGGAATGGGACTGGCCAAGGCCTCCGGCATCCCCTTCATTCAAGAGGTCTTCGCCACCGGCGAGTGTGTGCGCCGCCTGCTGCCGGACACCGACGTCGTCGTGGAGCTGGGCGGGGAGGACGCCAAAATCCTCTTTTTGACCGGCGGCGAGGAGCAGCGCATGAACGGCGCCTGCGCCGGCGGGACCGGCGCCTTCATCGACCAGATGGCGACGCTGCTCGGCGTCACGGGCGAGGAGCTCGACCGGCTCTCGCTGACGGCGGGCAGGCTCTACCCCATCGCGTCGCGGTGCGGGGTCTTCGCGAAATCCGACATTCAACCGCTGTTAAACTCCGGTGCAGACCACGGCGATATCGCCGCATCCATATTTCAGGCCGTTGTCGACCAGTCGGTGACGGGACTCGCTCAGGGCCGCCGGCTGGAAGGCAACATCGCCTTTCTCGGCGGGCCGCTTTACTATTACGAGGGCCTTCGCCGCCGCTTCATCGAAACGCTGCCGGGCGCCAACCCCGTTTTCCCCGAGTGGGGGCGGTACGCCGTCGCCATGGGGGCCGCCATGTGCGCACGGGACGAGGGTAGGCTCTTCGGGTTTGACGAGCTCCTGTACCGGGTAAACACGGCCGCGGCCGCCTCATCCGCCGGCCGCCTGCGGCCCCTCTTTGAGACGCCGGAGGACTATGCGGCCTTTCAAGCGCGCCACGCCAAAGCCGACGTGGCAAGGGCCGACCTTGACAGCTACGGCGGGCCCTGCTACCTCGGCGTCGACTGCGGCTCCACCACGACCAAGCTGGTGCTTACCGACTGCGAAGACCGCATTCTTTACAGCTATTACGGCCCCAATCTCGGCGACCCGGTTGCCGTCGTGCTGGAAAAGCTGCGTGAATTTCGGGGCAGGGCGAACATCGCCGGAGCCGCCTCGACCGGATATGGCGAGGAGCTCATCAAAAACGCCTTTCGGCTTGACGCCGGCATTGTCGAGACCATGGCCCACCTGCGGGCCACCCGGCACTTTGAGCCCGCGGCCGACTTCATTCTCGACATCGGCGGACAGGATATCAAGTGCTTTGGCGTCAAGCGCGGCGCCATCGACTCCATCATGCTCAACGAGGCCTGCTCGTCGGGCTGCGGCTCCTTCCTTGAGACCTTCGCCCGCTCCATGGGCTACACGGCGCAGGAGTTTGCCACACTTGGCCTCATGGCCCGCCACCCGGCCGACCTCGGCTCGCGCTGCACCGTCTTTATGAACTCCTCGGTCAAGCAGGCCCAAAAGGAGGGTGCCGGCGTCGACGACATCTCGGCGGGACTCTCCATCAGCGTCGTCAAAAACGCGATTTACAAAGTCATCCGGGCCCGCGCGGCGTCGGAACTCGGCAGCCACATCGTCGTACAGGGCGGCACATTCCTGAGCGACGCGGTGCTGCGGGCCTTTGAGCTGGAACTCGGCGGCAACGTGACCCGCCCCGCCATCGCCGGCCTCATGGGGGCCTACGGGGCGGCCCTCTACGCAAAGGAGCTGGGACTTGACCGCTCCTCCATCCTCACCGCGGGTGAGCTTGCCGCCTTCACCCGCGAGACCCGCCAGACGAGGTGCGGGCTCTGTGCCAACCGCTGCGCCCTCACGGTCAGCCGTTTTCCCGGCGGCCAGTTCATCTCGGGCAACAAGTGCACAAGGCCCTTGGGCGGAGTGACGTCGGACCCGCTGCCAAACCTCTACCGTTTCAAGTACGACTGCATCCGAAGCCTGCCCCGCATAGAACAGGCGCCCCGCGGCGAAGTCGGCATTCCGATGGGGCTGTCAAACTATGAGCTGCTCCCCTTCTGGAACGCGTTTTTTGCGCAGCTCGGCGCCCGGCTTGTCCCCTCGGGGCACTCCTCCCCCGCCCTCTACGACAAGGGCCGCTATGCCATTCCGTCCGACACGGTCTGCTACCCTGCCAAGCTCATGCACGGACACATGGAGGCGCTGCGCGAGAGGGGCGTTCCCGTCATCTTCTACCCCTGCATGTCCTATAACTTCGATGAGGCGCGCGGCGACAACCACTACAACTGCCCGGTCGTGGCCTACGCCCCGGAGCTGCTGCGGGCCAACACCCCCTGGTTAAATGAAGTGACTTTCCTCTGTCCCGAGGTCGGCCCCCACCGGCCCCGTGACTTTGAGCGGCACATGCTGAAAATCCTGCGCGCCGTCTGGCCTGACTTGACCGCCCGCGAAGTGAGGGCGGCAAGTGACGCCGCCTACGCCGCAAAAGAAAACTATCACGCGGCCGTCAGGGCAGAGGGGGAGCGGGCCGTCGCCTATGCAAGGGCGCACGGGCATCAGCTCATTGTGCTGGCGGGGCGGCCCTACCACATCGACCCCGAGGTCAACCACGGCATTCCCGACATGATCGAGGGCCTTGGCTGCGTCGTGGTCAGCGAGGACGCCGTGGCAGACCTCGTCTCGAAGCCTATAGTCGACGTCTTAAACCAGTGGACCTATCATTCAAGGCTTTACGCGGCCGCGAAATACTGCGCCGAAAATCCGGATGCCGAGCTCGTACAACTGGTCTCCTTTGGCTGCGGGCTCGACGCCATCACGACCGACGAGGTGGCGCACATTCTGGAAGCGTCCGGGAAGCTCTACACACAGATAAAAATCGACGAGATCGCCAGTCTCGGCCCCGCGAAAATCCGGATTCGGAGCCTGCTGGCCGCAGCGCAGAGTGCGCGAAGGAGGACGCCATGAGCGACTATCCTGTTTTTACGCCCGAAATGAAAAGCACCCACAAGATTCTCATGCCGATGATGCTGCCCATCCACTTTGAAATGCTGGAGC
>DATMXT010000008.1:0-6230 GCA_035561375.1 Terriglobales bacterium
GGCTCGGGCAGCGACATCGGCGGGTGCACTTTTACGGTGCCGGACGAGGCCGTCCGGTTTGCCGAAGAGACCGGGGTCGAGGCGCTGGCCGTCTCCATCGGAAACGCCCACGGTGTCTACTCGGCCACGCCCGACCTCCAGCTTGAGCTGCTTAGAGAGCTTGCGGACGCCGTGCCCTGTCCGCTCGTTTTGCACGGCGGCTCCGGCATTCCGGAAAGTCAGGTGCGGCAGGCCATCGGCATCGGCATCGCCAAAATGAACATCGCGACCGACTTCTGGGCCGCCATGGACGACGCCGTTTACAGCGCCCATGAAAAGGGGAAGCATAGTCACTTTTATACCATGCTCGAGGCCAGGGAGCCCTTTAAGGACTTTCTGCGCAGCCGCTTTAAAATGCTTGTCGGAGAGGAGGGGTAAACTTGGTCGCGTCGAGAGTTCCGATTATGCTCATCGCCGTGGTTGCGGTCGTCGCCATTGTGGCGGTCGTGGCGGTCATCTCCATGAAAAACCGGGGAGGGTAAGGTCATGTCTATGGTCTATCTGCTCGGCATCGGCGGCGTAATGCTTGTCGCCGTCCTTGTGCTGCTGATATCTTTGAAGAACAGATGAGAAATGCGCCCCGGCAGGGGCGCATTTTCTGACTGTCCGCACCTCTCGCTCCTCTATGCCTCTCCGGCGGACATGTACTATCCGGCGCCCGGAACACATATATTGGTGGGGAGAGGTGATTCAAAGTGGCACACAATATTTCGATGGAGGGCAGGGGCAACCTTGCCGTCACCGGCGTCGAGGACGTGGCGGCCTTTGACGAAAACCAGATTGCGCTCTACACCAGCGAGGGCATGCTCATCATCAGCGGCGTGCAGCTTCACATCAACAAGCTGTCGGTCGAGAGCGGCGAGATGGCCATTGAAGGGGTCATTGACAGCCTTGAGTACACCGAGCAGATGAAAAAGCGCGCCGGCTTTCTTTCCAAGCTCTTCGGATAATGGACTTTTCAACCACTTTTGAGGTGGGGCTACTGCTGCGCTCAATGATCTTCGGGGCGGCGGCGGCCCTGATTTGCGACCTCTTTCGGTTTTTGCGGTTTTTGCTGCCGGCCGGCCGCGTCATGATCTTCCTGCAGGACCTCACGCTCTGCCTGCTGCTCTGCGCGTCGACCCTCATTTTCGTCTTTGTCTACAACTCCGGAATTGTGCGGCTCTACATCCTGGCCGGGGCCGCCGCCGGGGCGGGAATCTGGTTTTGCACCGTCAGCCGGCTCTTTTTCGGCGCGGCCGGGCAGATTAAGCATAAAATTGCAAATTTTTTTGTAAAAAAGCCCCCAACTGACAAATAAAACTATTGTAATTTTGTGCTTGACATGTATATAATTACCTAAAGGGTTCATTTTTACGGTCGGAGGGGCAGCTTCGGCCGATGGTTGCATGGAGGTGGTGTGTTGAAGCGAGTCAAGCGAGGACTGTTGCTCAAAGCCATATTGCTCGTCTTCTTTGTCTACGCCTCTGCGCAGATCATTGAGCTTCAAATACAGATATACGAAAAAAAGCAGGCTGTAGCCGAATATCAAGTGGCCAACGAGGAGCTCGAAACCTCGATTGAAAGCAAGCAAAACGACATCGACAAGGGGCTCACCGACGAGCAGGTGGAGAAGATCGCCCGCGAGAAGCTGGGGCTTGCGAGCCCCGACGAGACGGTGTTTGTCGGGGTACCGGGTTAAAGCGTAAACATAAACGTTTGCAATACATAAGGAGACATAGCGCATATGCAGCAAATCGAAGTCGGGGCTGTCCTGGAGGGCAGAGTCACAAGCATCACCAAATTCGGAGCCTTTGTTGCGCTTCCGGAAAACAAGACCGGAATGGTGCACATTTCGGAGGTCTCCACGTCCTTCGTGCGGGATATCTCCGAGCACCTGCAAGAGCAGCAGACAATAAAGGTGAAGGTCATCGGCATTGACCAAAACGGGCGAATCAACCTCTCAATCAAACAGCTTGAGGGGCCGCCGCCCGCGCAGGACCGGCAGCAAAAACCCCAGCGAACCCGCCGTCAGCAGGTTGGCTGGCAGCCCAAGCCCACGGCTCAGCCGACCACCTTTGAAGAGATGATGAACAAGTTCAAGCAGGACAGCGACGACAAAATATCCTCCATCAAGCGGGGGGTCGAAGCCAAGCGCGGCTCGGGCTCCCGCAGGGGCGGTAAATACTGAGACATGAAAAGCTCCCCGCCGCGGCGGGGAGCTTTTTGAGTAGTTCAGCCTTTGCCGCGGGGCTTAAAGAACTGATAAAAATCGCACTTGATCATGCCGTTGTACATCTTGCGCTTGTTGTCGGCCCGCCGCCCGTAGAAACGCTCGAACTCCTCGTGGGAGGTGATGACGCCGACCCGCCACCCGTCAAGCTTTGAGAAAGCGCGGCCCATGTCGGCGTAGAGCGCCTCGCAGGCTTTTGCCTCGCTCATGCGCTCGCCGTAAGGCGGGTTGCAGATGAGAAGGCCGCCCGGAATTCCGGGATTGAAAGCCCGCACATCGCCCTGCGACACCGTGACGAGCGCCTCGACGCCGGCCTTTTTGGCGTTGCGCTTTGTCAGCTCGCACATCTCGGGGTCGATGTCGGAGGCCAATATGACGTTCTCGGGCGGGTGGATTTGGGCGGCGGCCTCCTGCCGCACGCCCCGCGTGTCGACGCCCGACATAAAGCCGTAGGACTCATAGGCAAACTGGCGGGTGAGCCCGGGGGCCTGGCCGGTCGCCCGCAGGGCCGCCTCAATGACGATAGTGCCGGAGCCGCACATGGGGTCGGCAAAGGGCTCTCGGCCGCGGTAGCGCATCTGGCGCAGCATGGCGGCGGCCAGCGTCTCCCGGATGGGGGCGGCATTGCCCTCGGCCCGGTAACCCCGCTTGTGCAGCGGGAAGCCGGTCGTGTCGAGCATGATGGCGACCGTGTCTTTCATGATGAGAAACTCCACGGTCACAGCCCCGCCCGTCTCAGGCAGCCGCACAAGTCCGTAGGCCGCCGAAAGCCGGTCGACAATGGCCTTTTTAATGATGCGCTGACAGTCGGGGACGCTGTGCAGCCGCGATTTGAGGGCGTGTCCCGAGACCGGAAAAGCGTCGTTTTTTCCGATGTAGTCGGCCCACGGAATGGCTTTGACCCCCTGATAGAGCGCCTCAAAGTCGAGCGCCTGAAACTCCGCCAGCCGGATGAGCACCCGCTCGGCGCAGGCGAGGCCCACGTTGGCGCGGGCCGCCGCCTCAAGGTCTCCTTCGAAGCAAACTCTGCCGTCGGTGACCGAGGTGATCTCATATCCGAGGCTGTAGACCTCGTCCTTGACAAAGCTCTCAAGGCCGAAAAGGCAGGGGGCGACGAAGATGAACTTGTCCATAGAGGCTCCTTTCGTGATGGTGATGGACGTTGTCCGCACATCATCTTAAAAATATTGGACGCCGGGTGGGCGTCCAATATTCTTTTTACCATAGCGTGCGCCGCTTTTGAGGCGGTATGAAAAAATTTGCCGTACGCCTGCGTTAATTTCGCTTTTATTCGGTCATAATGAGTCCGTAGCCGCCGTCCCTGCGGCGATAGACTACGCTGACGCTCTCGGTGGCGATATCGCGGAAAACGAAAAAGCTGTGACCCAGCAGATTCATCTGAAGAATGGCCTCTTCGGCGTCCATCGGACGGACTTCAAAACGTTTTTGCTTAATGAGCTCAAAATTGTCCTCGGGAGCGGCGGCCATTCCTTCGAAGGCACCTGTTTTCAAACGTTTTTCGAGCCGGGTCTTGTGTTTTTCAAGCTGGCGCACGAGGCTGTCCACCGCTTTTTCGAGTGAATCGAACATCTCTTCAGACCGGGCGTCTGCCCGGAAGGTCAACCCGCCTGAGACGACAGTAACCTCTGCAATCTCATCGCTGCGCTGCGTGTAGAGCCGGACGGCAGCCGTTGAATCGGAGGAAAAGTACCGGTCGAGTTTGCCGAGCTTTTTCTCGATGCGCCGCTCCATGTCATCCGTCAGCCGAAACTTTTTGGTCGTGACCTTGATGTTCATGAACACACACTCCCTGCTGCATAAATTAAAGGCATGCCGGGCGTTTGTGAGGATGCCGGGTACGGGAAATACGCCGGCATTGCCTTTGATACCTCATCATATCATTTTAGACTAACTATGTCAAATAAATCAAAGTTCAAACAATGTTCATCCTTTCCCTATTGACATTTTCCGCGCAGACAGGTAAAATATGTTTGGCACTCAGGTAAAAGGAGTGCCAAAATGTTGAATTTACACAACAGGAGGAATAGAAATGAAGGTCAAGCCCCTTTCCGACAAGGTTTTGATCCAGATGGTGGAGGTTGAGGAGACCACAAAGAGCGGAATTATCCTCACCGGCACAGCCAAGGAGAAACCGCAGGTGGCGCAGGTTGTCGCGGCCGGCCCCGGAGAGACGGTGGACGGCAAACTGGTTCCCATGACTGTCAAATCCGGCGAGAAAGTCATCGTCAGCAAATATGCCGGCACCGAGATCAAGGTTGACGGGAAAGACATGCTCATCGTCCGTCAAAACGACATTCTCGCCATTGTTGAGTAACATAGGAGGAGTAAGAATATGGCAAAGCAGATCGCATACGGAGAGGAAGCCAGAAAGGCGCTCCAGCGCGGCGTGGATAAGCTCGCCGACACCGTCAAAGTGACACTGGGCCCCAAGGGCCGCAACGTCGTGCTTGAGCGCAAGTACGGCTCGCCCCTCATCACCAACGACGGCGTCACCATCGCCAAAGAGATTGAGCTCGAGGACAACCTCGAGAACATGGGCGCTCAGCTGGTCAAGGAAGTCGCCACCAAGACCAACGACGTCGCCGGCGACGGCACCACGACCGCGACGCTTCTGGCCCAGGCCATTGTCCGCGAGGGCATGAAGAACGTGGCCGCCGGCGCAAACCCGATGGATTTGAAGCGCGGCATCGCAAAGGCCGTGGAGACGGCCGTTGCGGCCATCAAGGCCGGCTCGGTTGAAGTCAAGGGCTCGGCCGACATCGCCCGGGTCGGCACCATCTCGGCCAGCGACCCCTATATCGGCGAGCTCATCGCCGACGCCATGAAGAAGGTCACGGGCGACGGCGTCATCACGGTCGAGGAGTCCAAGACCGCCGAGACCTACTCCGAGATCGTCGAGGGCATGCAGTTTGACCGCGGCTATATCACCCCCTATATGGTCACCGACACCGACAAGATGGAGGCCGTCTTAGACGACGCCGTCATCCTCATCACCGACAAGAAAATTTCCTCCGTTCAGGAGATTCTGCCGCTCCTTGAGCAAATCGTGCAGGCCGGCAAGAAGCTTCTCATCGTCGCCGAGGACGTCGAGGGCGAGGCCCTGTCCACCCTCATCGTCAACCGGCTGCGCGGCACTTTCACCTGCGTCTGCGTCAAGGCCCCCGGCTTTGGCGACCGCCGCACCGAAATGCTGCAGGACATCGCGACCCTGACGGGCGGCGAAGTCATCTCCGAGAAGCTCGGGCTCGAGCTCAAGGAGACCAAACTCAGCCAGCTCGGCCGCGCCTCCCAGGTCAAGGTCTCCAAGGAGAACACCATCATCGTCGGCGGTGCAGGCGCCAAGCAGGACATCGCGGCCCGGGTCGCCCAGATTCGCGCCACGCTTGAGACCACCACTTCCGAGTTCGACCGCGAGAAGCTCCAGGAGCGCCTTGCAAAGCTCGCGGGCGGCGTTGCCATCCTCCGGGTCGGCGCCGCCACCGAGACCGAAATGAAAGAGAAGAAGCTCCGCATTGAGGACGCGCTCTCGGCCACCAAGGCGGCCGTTGAAGAGGGCATGGTCGCCGGCGGCGGCACCGCTTTCGTCACCGCCATGCCGGCCGTCGAGAAGCTGCTGAAGGTAAGCGACGGCGATGTCAAGACGGGCATGGCCATCGTGCTCAAGGCGCTTGAGGAGCCGGTGCGCCAGATTGCCGCAAACGCCGGACTCGAGGGCTCGGTCATCCTCCAGGCCATCAAGAAGGCCAAGAGCCCGAGCTTCGGCTTTGACGCCGCCGGCGAGAAGTTCGCCGACATGTTTGAGGTCGGCATCGTCGACCCGACCAAGGTCACCCGCTCCGCGCTTGAAAACGCCGCTTCGGTCGCCGCCATGATTTTGACGACCGAGTCGCTTGTCGCCGACAAGCCTGACCCCAAGGCCGACGCAGCCGCAGCCGCGGCAGCCGCCTCCATGGGCCAG
>DATMXT010000009.1:0-2126 GCA_035561375.1 Terriglobales bacterium
CAGCTTTCGAGCAGCGCCGCCTCGTCGAGGCCCGGCAGCCCGACGTTGACGTCGAGCACCGCCGCGCCCCGCTCCTCCTGCAAGAGCCCCTCCCGCAGCAGGGCGTCGAGGTCCCCCTCCCGGAGCGCCGCCCCCAGCCGCTTTTTGCCGGTCGGGTTGATGCGCTCGCCAATCATGACCGGCGCGCCGCCCAGGGCCACCGCCTGCCTGCCGGAACTGACGACGGGCCGCCGCTTGTCCGAAAGCGGCGCGGGCGGGATGTCCTTCGTGGCCTCGGCCAAGGCCGTGATGAACTCGGGCGTCGTGCCGCAGCAGCCGCCGACGACCCGGGCGCCGTACCGGACGGCCTTTTGCATGGAGGCGGCAAAGCCCTCGGGGCCGACGTCGTAGACGGCGCTTCCCCCCTGCGCGCGGGGCAGCCCGGCGTTTGGCTTGACAATGACCGGCACTGAGGCGGCCGCGATAAATCTTGGCACCAGCTCCACCATTTTGGCGGGGCCCAGTGAGCAGTTCATGCCGACGGCGTCTGCCCCCATGCCCTCGAGCATGGCCACCATGGCCTCGGGCGTCGCGCCGGTCATGAGCCGGCCCGCCTCGTCATAGACGTTGGTGACAATGACGGGCAGCCCGCAGTTCTCCTTGACGGCCAGCAGCGCCGCCTTGGTCTCATAGGCGTCGTTCATGGTCTCAATGGCCACAAGGTCGGCGCCCTGCGCCCCCGCCCTCACAATTTCGGCAAAGAGGGCGACCGCCTCCTCAAAGGGCAGGTCACCGAGGGGGGCCAGCATGCGCCCCAAGGGCCCGATGTCGAGGGCGACATACCGGTCTGTCCCTTCATTTGCCGCGGCCCGGGCATTGGAGATGGCGGCCCTAACGACTTCGGCGAGGTGGGGCCGGCCCTCCATGCCGTCATATTTCAGGGGGTTTGCCCCGAAAGTGTTGGTATAGACGATGTTGCTGCCGGCCTCATAGTAGGCTCTGTGCAGTGATGTGATGCGGTCGGGACATTTCAAATTCCACAGCTCCGGCAGCTCGCCCGGCGCGAGCCCCATGGCCTGAAGCAGCGTGCCGGTGCCGCCGTCCAGATAGACGAGCCCGGCCTTCAGCTTTTCACGAACGGTCATCATACGCTCCTTGTCTGTAGCCTTCGGTTTACTGCTGCCTGAAAAGGCAGTTTACTTTACTGCACTCGGCGCACCCGGTTTTCCTTGCGGTGCAGCCCTTCTCCCCCACCCCCACGATGGCCGACACCGATTTGCGCGGAGTCATGAGCAGCGCGCCCGTCAGCGAAATGCCGGCTTTGCGGGGCGCGTCGAGCAGCGCCAGCAGCGGGCGCTGGACATGAAGCGCAAGGTCGCCGTAGCCGGGACTGAAGCGCGGGCGCACGGCAAGGCCCCGCCCTTCACAGCCCTGTTTGAAGCCCTCGCAAAGGCGGTCACACCAGGCCTCGACTGCCGCGGTGCCGACGGCGTCGAGCGCCACGGCCCTGGCGGGGCTTTGCAGCGCCGCCCGCTCCCTTGCGGCGTCGGCCATGGGGCCGACGGTCGCCGCAAAGAGAATGGCGCTTTGGCACCCCGCAAGCGCTTTTGCGAGGTCGGCGCTGCGAAGCTCCAGCTCGCCTGCCCGCACAACGTCGCCTGAGATTGAAATGTCCGTCTCAAGGGAGCAGGCCCTGTAGCGGGCCGCCGTCTCAAACTCGGCGAGGCACGCCTCAAGGAGGGCGGCCGTCGCCGTGTCGGGCTGCCTTCTCCCAAACCCGAGATACCGCAGCACCTCGGCACGGGAGATTTCAACCCCCGCCGCCGTGTGACAAATCACCGGATTCACGAGAGTATGGCCGAAAGGTTGGCCGAAATGGCCTCGGCCACCTGCGGATGGTTCATGGAGTAGACATGGACCGCCCTGACGCCGTTGGCGTAGAGGTCGACAATCTGCTCGGTGGCATAGGCGACGCCGGCCTGCAGCATGGCGGCGGGCTTTTCGCCGAACCGGTCGACGATGTGCAAAAACCGCTGCGGCAGCGCGGTGCCCGAGAGCGCCGCAATGCGCTTGATCTGCTTTGCGTTTGTGACCGGCATGATGCCGGCCACGACCGGCACCGTGATGCCGGCCTCGCGGGCCTTATA
>DATMXT010000010.1:0-5116 GCA_035561375.1 Terriglobales bacterium
ATATTTTAATTACCATAAGTTCATAAGGCTAAGGAGGAACTCGCGTTGGCATCCATATTGTCCAAAGAAAGACTCTCATCGCAAATCGTCCGCATGGTCATTGAGGCGCCGGCCATCGCCGCCCACGCGGCGCCGGGGCAGTTTGTCATCATCCGGGTCTGCCCCGAGGGGGAGCGAATTCCCTTGACCCTCGCCGACTGGGATACCGATAAAGGCAGCGTCACCGTCATTTTCGCCGAGGTCGGGCTGACGACGAGACTCCTCGGCAAGCTCGAAGCCGGGCAGGAAATCTCCGACATCGTCGGCCCGCTCGGCCGTCCGACTGACATTCCCAAAGGGGTAAAACGCGCCGTCGTCGTGGGCGGCGGCCTCGGCTGCGCCATCGCGTGGCCGCAGGCCAAGGCGCTCTCCGCGATGGGCGCCGAGGTCGACATCATCGCCGGCTTTAAGACGGCCGAGCTCGTCATTCTGGAAAAAGAGCTGTCGGCCACCGGCCGGCTCATCCTGTGCACCGACGACGGCACGGCCGGCCGCCCCGGCTTTGTGTCGGCTGCGCTTGAAGAGCTGCTGCAGGCGGGGTCTTACGACCTTGCCATCGCCATCGGCCCCCTACCCATGATGCGGGCCATCTGCAACCTGACAAAGCCATACAACCTTCCCACCGTCGTCAGCATGAACCCCATCATGATCGACGGCACCGGCATGTGCGGCGGCTGCCGGCTGACGGTGGGCGGCAAAGTGAAATTCGCCTGTGTCGACGGCCCCGACTTCGACGGGCACCAAGTCGACTTCGAGGAGGCCATGACACGGCTTTCGACTTACCGCGACTGCGAGAAATGCAAAATGGAGGCGCTGTTTCAATGAGTCTTGATTTTTCCGAGGTCGCGCGGGGGCTGACCGAAGAGGAGGCCAAAGCCGCCGCCGCCCGCTGTTTAAACTGCAAGAACAAGCCCTGCGTCGCGGGGTGTCCCGTCGGCATCGACATCCCCTCATTTCTGGCCGCCGTCAAAGCCGGCGACATGCGAAAGGGCTTTGACGTCATCTCAAAGGACTCGGCGTTGCCGGCCGTCTGCGGCCGGGTCTGCCCGCAGGAAAACCAGTGCGAGAAGCTCTGCGTGCGGGGCCTCAAAGGCGAGCCCGTCTCCATCGGCCGCATCGAGCGGTATCTCGGCGACCTCTTCATCGACGAGGCGCCCACGCCGCCCGAAAAGCGTCTGCCCCTCTCGGTCGGCATTGTGGGCTCGGGGCCGGCGGGGCTGACCTGCGCCGGAGAGCTTGCGCGGGCCGGCGCGCAGGTGACCATCTACGAGGCGCTGCACGCGCCCGGCGGCGTTTTGTCCTACGGCATTCCGGAGTTTCGGCTGCCCAAGTCCATCGTGAAAAGCGAAGTCGATAAATTGAAGCAGCTCGGGGTCAATATCGCCTGCAATGTCGTGGTCGGCAAGACCGTCACGATGGCCGAGCTTCAAAATGCGCATGACGCCGTCTTTCTCGGCACCGGCGCCGGACTGCCGCAGTTTTTGGGCATTCCGGGCGAGGCTTTAGTGGGCGTCTATTCGGCCAACGAATTTTTGACCCGCATCAATCTCATGAAGGCCTATCTTCCGGGGAGCCACACCCCTATCACGGTCGGCCGCCGGGTGGCGGTCGTGGGCGGCGGCAATGTGGCGATGGACGCCGCCCGCTGCGCCCTGCGCATGGGGGCCGAGGAGGTCATGGTCGTCTACCGCCGCTCCATGGAGGAGCTGCCGGCCCGCCTTGAGGAGGTTCGGCACGCCGAAGAGGAGGGAGTCGTCTTCAATTTGCTGCGAAATCCCACGCGGATTTTGGGCGAGGGCGGCAGAGTGTCCGGCATGGAGTGCGTCCGCATGATGCTTGGCGAGCCCGACGCCTCGGGCCGGCGAAGCCCCGTGCCGGAGCCGGGGAGCGAGTTCACCTTCCCCGTCGACACCGTCGTCATCGCCATCGGCAACAGCCCCAACCCCATTTTAGCCGCCTCGACCGAGGGGCTTGAAACCGACCGCAGGGGCCGTATCACGGCGGACGAGGCCGGCGCCACCTCCCTTGCCGGCGTCTTTGCGGGCGGCGACGCCGTGACCGGGGCCGCCACCGTCATTCTGGCCATGGGGGCCGGCAAAAAGGCCGCGCAGGCCATTTTGGCCGACTACGAGTAAACGAGACCCTTTTTAATAAATTTGAAAATGGAGGTATGAAGATGGACGTCTATGAAAAACTCGAGGCGCTCGGCATCACGCTCACACCCCCCGCGAAGCCCTTTGCCTCGTTTTTGCCGGCAAAGGAGTTCGGAGACAACCTGCTCTATGTGTCGGGCTCAGGCCCTGTCTTCAACCCCGACGGTACGCCGCCCTACGTCGGCCAGGTCGGCGGGGAGCTGACGCTTGAGGAGGGGTACGCGGCGGCGCGAAGCTGCGGCGTGGCGCTGCTGTCGGCCATGCACAACACCATCGGGGATTTGAACCGGGTGAAGAGCATCGTCAAGGTGTTCGGACTCATCAACAGCGCGCCCGGATTTTACAGGCAGCCGGCGGTTTTGAACGGCTTTTCCGATTTAATGGCGGAGGTTTTCGGCGACGCGGGGCGGCACGCCCGGTCGGCCATGGGCACCTCTTCCCTCCCCTTCAACATCCCGGTGGAGGTTGAAATGTTGGTTGAACTGAGGTAATTTTCTGTAATAAGCATGTAATGAACCGGTAACAAACATGAAACAGGGAGGGTGAACCGCTTGAAAAAGATTTTGATTGACGAGATGAGCTGGCCCGAAGTCAAGGCAGCGCTTGACTCGGGTTGCGACACCGTCATCATCTGCGCCGCTTCGTCGGAGCAGCACGGCCCCCACATGGCCGAGTCGACCGACGCCGTCATCGGCGCAGCTCAGTCCGAGGCGCTGGCGCATCGGCTCGGCTATGCCCTTGTCGCCCCCATCGTCCGGCCGGGGCTCTCCGACCACCACATGGCGCTGCCCGGCTCCATCACGCTGCGCCCCGAGACCTTCAAAATGCTTTTGGAGGACTACGTATCGGCCTTTGTGCGCCACGGCTTCAAAAACATCGTGCTGCTCTCCTCCCACGGCGGCAACTTTGCCGCCGTCGCGAAGCTCGCCGAGGAGCTTGACAGGAAGTACGCGGCGGTCAAAGTCGTCTCCGGCATCCCGATTGAGGCCTTGGTGGGACTTTTGGTCGAGCAGGAGGAGGCCGCGGGGCTGCCGAAGGCCACCTGCGGCGGACACGCCTGCGCCTGGGAGACCTCAGTCATGCTCCACCTGCGTCCGGACCTCGTCAACATGGACATGGCGGCGCAGGGGTTCATCGGCAAGGTGGACAAGGCGCTGACCGACCGGCTCTTCCGGGAGGGCATTGTGGCCATGTCGCCGACCGGCATCATCGGCGACGCCCGGTATGCGTCGGCCGACCTCGGAAAACTCTTCTTCAACGGTCTTGTCGACATACTGGAGGCAGACGTTCGCAGGAAGCTCGGAAAATAAGCGGAACATCAAAAAACGGACCCGAGAGCGGCGCTTTCGGGTCCGTTTTGTTCAGTTCAGATTGCCGATGTTCTCCCGCAGGACCGCGACGTAGCCGTCGCGGTCGCCCGAGATGGGAATCGTGCAGTTCGGGGGCTTTTTTGTGAAGCCGTACCAGTCGACCACCGTGCGCCCGCGGGTTTTGGAGCCCCTCGTCTCAATGACGACGTTGAAGTCCTTCATTTCAAAGAGGTCCGGCCGCAGCCAGCAGACGGCCGTGACGGCGTCGTAAATCGGCCAGCCGCCCTCCCTGCCGTACCGCTTGGAGACCTCAATCCCGGCCTCCCCGATCTCGGCGGCGAGCGTCCCCGCCCTGCCGAGGGACCTGAGAGAAGCCAGCTCTTCGAGCGTGATGGGCATGCTGTTGGCGATTTCAAGGGGCGCCATGGTGAGCTTGACGCCGCTCTCGAAGACGATGCGGGCGGCCTCCGGGTCGACATAGATGTTGAACTCGGACTGCAGGGTGGCGTTGCCGCCGACAATGGCGCCGCCCATGATGAAAACTTCATAGAGCAGCTCTTTGAGGTCCGGGTGGGCGAGTAGCGCCTTGGCGACGTTTGTCAAAGGCCCGATGGCCATGAGCGTAAGCTGTCCCGGGTGGGCCTTTGCCGCTTTGTAAATGCCCTCGGCGGCGTCCTCCGGCTCCGGCTTTTTTTCGGGGGCCGCAAGGCAGACGCCGCCAAGCCCCGCCGAGCCGTGAACTTCGGCCGCATCGTTCAGTGCGCCAAACAGGGGGCCGGGCGCGCCCGCGTAGACCGGCACGTCCGCCCGCCCCGCAGCCTCACAGAGGCAGAGCAGGTTGTTTAAGGTGTGGTGCAGCTTGACATTGCCGCCGACGGCCGACATGCCGCACATCGTGACCTCCTTGTCCCCAAGCAGGGTCAGGATGGCGATGGCGTCGTCTATGCCGGGGTCGGTGTCCAAAAACAGATATCTCATACCGGAACCTCCTTGGGATACCGCTCAAAGGCGGCGCAGAGCAGGTCGACAAAGCCCTCCCGGTCGACGCCGACGACGGCCTTGTGGATGTGCGGGGCGTCCCACGGCCACATGCTCGCAATGATGGTGCCATCGCAAAACTCGGAGGCGCACTCGGTTTCGAGGGTGCACTCCACGGTCTCGAAGAGGTCGGGGCGCAGCTCGTAGGCGACGGCGCAGGGGTCGTGCAGCGGAATGCCGACGACGCCCGACTGGTGGTAGAGCTTGAAGAAGTCGAGCAGCTCGGCCGCAAGCCTGCCGCCGACCGTGCCGATGGCCCGAAACCGCTCAATGTCGGGCTCGTGCATGACGGCCTTGTGGGTGACGTCGAGCCCGTGCATGACGACCGGAAGTCCGCTCTTAAAGAGCACTTCGGCTGCCTCCGGGTCGACCATGATGTTGAATTCGGCCGCGGCCGACCAGTTGCCGCCGAGCAGCGCGCCCCCCATGATGGTGACGTGGTCGATTTTGGGGAGCAGGTCGGGGCGGGCCAGGATGAGCTTTGCGATGTTGGTCTGCGGCCCGACCGACACGATGGTGACCGGCTCTTTGGCCTCCTCGAGCACCTTGATTTGAAGCTCCAGCGCAGGCAGCGGC
>DATMXT010000011.1:0-3410 GCA_035561375.1 Terriglobales bacterium
ACATAGGTCCCCCCGCCCCGCACCGTGCGCAGGAGGCCCGCCAGCTCGCAGAGCTTAAAGGCCCTCGTCACGGTCGAGAGGTTGATGTCGAGAAAATCGGCCAGCTCCCGCTGGGGCGGCAGCTTGGTCCCCGGCCGCAGCGCCCCCGACAGGATGTCCCGCTCCAGCGCCGCCGCCAGCCCCTTGTAGAGCGGCGACGCCAGCTCGGCCTTGACCGGCCGCCAGCTCATGGGGTAGTCGTCAAACGAGTTCACCGGCAATGTCTGTCCCTCCCGTCTTTATTATGTGCTGCATTATGTACTACACTTTGTCCGCAGAGCGTTTATTGTCTTGCATACAATTATATTCTTGATGCCAAACAATTGCAATGGTAATATGGTTATAGAAAAACATTCTGGAGGTCTGTACTGTGGACTCAAAGGTCAGAAAGCTCGTGATGGGCGGCCTCATGGCGGCCATCACCTGTGTGTGTACGCTGGCTGTGCGCATTCCGGTGCCCGGAACCCACGGCTATGTCAATTTCGGCGACGGCGTCCTCATGATGGCGGGGCTGCTCTTCGGCGGACAGGTCGGCTTTGCGGCGGGGGCCATCGGCTCGGCGCTGGCCGACATTGCGGGCGGCTATGCCGTCTACGCGCCGGCCACTTTCCTCGTCAAGGGGTGCGAGGCGCTGATCGTGGCCCTCATCGCCCACAAGTCATTTAAAGAAAAACCGTTTTCTCTCCCCACCTTTGCCGGACTTGCGGCGGGCGGCGCCCTGCTTGTCGGCGGCTACTTTATGGCCGACTGGCTCATGTTCGGGCTGCCTGCGGCCGTCGCGGGCGTTGCCGCCAACTGTGGGCAGGCCGTGGCGGGCGCCGTCATCGCGCTCGCGGCGGGCACGCCCCTGCGCAGAGCCGTGCATTGAGGCTTGCACACACGCTCTGAAATGCGCGGATACGGCAGCGCGCGTAAGGAATTAGATAAAAATTCCAGATATCCGCCATCGTCCTTGAATTCGGCGCCGCAATCTGCTATGATGGTTGTGCCGCAAACAAGAGGGACTGCATTTGACCCACATAGACTTGACCCCCGGCTGTCTGCGGGAATAGACGGCCGGGGGGCTTTATTTTGGAAAACCTCATTTTTGCGGCAACGGCGGTCGCGCCGCTGTTCGGCGTCATGGCGGTGGGCTATGTGCTCTCGCGCTCGGGCTTTTTCTCCGGGTGCATGCTTGCCGACTTCAACCGCTTTGTCTTTCGGATTGCCTTGCCCTGTCTGCTTTTCATACAGGCCTATCAAACCGATTTCTCGGCCGGAAACGGCCTGAAGCTGCCGCTCTTCGGCGCCATTACCGCCGTTGCCCTCGTGGCCGTGCTGTGGGCCCTCGTGCCACGGTTTGTGACCAATCCGCGCCGGGCCTCGGCCGTCATTCAGGGCGTCTACCGCACCAACATCGCCCTCTTCGGACTGCCGCTGGCCATCAATCTCTTTGGCGAGGGCAACACCGGGGACATGGTGCTCATGGTCGCCTTCATGGTGCCGCTCTTCAACGTGATCGCGGTCGTGCTGCTCTCATCCTTTGCCGGAGGCGTCGTGAAACCCTCCTGGAGCAGCATTGTAAAGGACATTCTGAAAAACCGCCTCATTTGGGGCGTTTTGCTCGGGCTTTGCGTCACCCTGGCCGGCATCAAACTCCCGACCATCATTTTAAAGCCGATCTCCGACCTCGGCGCCACCGCCACTCCGCTGTCCATGCTGTGCCTCGGGGGCACTTTCTCCTTTCGGTCGGCGTCCGGCAACCGGAGGGCGCTGTTTTGGAGCTGTATCCTGCGGCTCATCGCCGTGCCGGCGGCCGCCGTCGCGCTGGGACTTGCGGTGGGCTTTAGGGGGCCTGCCATCGGGGCCATTTTCATCGTCTTCGGCGCGCCGACCGCGGCTTCCAGCTACATCATGGCCCAGAGCATGGGCTCCGACGGGGACCTGGCCGGTGAGATTGTCGTCTTCACGACCATGATGTCGGTGTTCTCCATCTTCATCGGCATTGTGGCGCTGCGGGGATTCGGCGTCATATAGAAAGTGAGCGGCTATGTCCGCTGACAATAAAAATTTGAATAAGGAGGCCAAAAAATGAACCTGCACAGGAACACCGAGCTGATTTACCGCGGTCGCGAGATCAAGGGTATGGGCTTGGAGCCGGAGGCGATGCCGCTCTTCACCACCACCGCCTTCAACCGCACCGACCTTGACGACGTGCGCGCCACGGGCCTTGCCAAGGGATTCCCCTATGTCTGCACCCGCAACCCCAACCGTGAACTGGTGGCGGACGTCATCAGCTATCTCGAAGCCGGAGAGGCCTCCCTGATTTGTCAGTCCGGAATGGGCGCCATCACGACGACCCTCTTTGCGCTGGCCCGCCCCGGAACCCATCTCATCGCAAATGCCACCCTCTACTCCGAGACCCTCGAATTCCTTGAGGAGATGCTCGGGACTTACGGCGTCGAGGTGTCCTTTGTCAACTTCGCCGACCTGAAAGACGTGGCGGCGGCCGTGAAGCCGAACACCTCGGTCATTTACACCGAAGTCGTCTCCAACCCCATGATCGACCTGGCCGACATTGCGGGCTGCGCCAAAATCGCCCACGACACCGGTGCTGCGCTCATCGTCGACAACACGTTCACGACCCCCATCGTCGTCAAGCCGCTCTCACTTGGGGCCGACGTCGTGGTCAACAGCTGCACCAAGTTCATCAACGGCCACAGCGACGTGCTGCTGGGCTCCGTTTCGGCCAAACAGGCGCTCATCGACAAAATTTACCACACCCAGATGCTGCTCGGCACCGTCGGCTCGGCCTTTGACTCCTGGCAGTGCCTGCGCGGAAGCGAGACCATGGCGCTTCGGGTTCCGCGGCAGGTCGAAAACGCCGGCAAGCTTGCGGCCGCCCTCGAAAAGCACCCCTGTGTGACCGCCGTCAAATACCCGGGGCTGCCCTCCCATCCGCAGCATGAGCTGGCAAAGCGCATGTTCAAGGAGGGCTTTGGCGCCATGTTCAACTTCTCCATGCCGGACGACCTCGAGGGCATCAACGCCTTCATGCGCAAGCTGCAGTTTGTGCGGTACGCCCCGACGCTGGGCGGACTTCGCACCACGATGTCAAACCCCACCTACTCCTCCCACGCGAGCCTTTCGGAGGAGGCCCGCGCAAAGCTTGGCATCCACCTCGGGCTCATGCGGGTGTCGGTCGGAACAGAGGACGCCGACGACCTCATCGCCGACTTCTCTCAGGCCCTCGACGTCTTCAAAAAATAATTTCACCCTTTACATCAAAAGCGGTGTGGCCCATAAAGCCACACCGCTTTTTCTCATATGTATCTGTCCTCTGCGCGTCAGAAGGGGCGGGTGGTCTGATAGATACAGAGCGCTCCGCCCTG
>DATMXT010000012.1:0-3124 GCA_035561375.1 Terriglobales bacterium
ATATAATGGCCTTATTTTTAAAAGTGTTTTAAAAATAAGGGTTTCACCCGCATTTTCTCGGCCAATCGGAGAGGCCGAGAAAATCAGTGTCAAAAACAACTTTTTTGACAGCCTGTTGCGGCCGCGCACAAAGCAGTGCGCGGCCGCAGCTTATCAGGGTGGCTATTTTCCGAGAATGCAGGGGAGGGTCGTGTGCGCCATGTCATAGTAGGCCCGCTCAATGTCGAGGGTCATGAAGACGCCGTCCTTATACAGGACTTTGCCCTTGCACATGGTCAGGCAGACGTCGGAGCCCTTGGCGGCATAGACGATGTTGGAGACGACGTTGTGGCAGGGGTGCAGGTGGGGTTTGTGGAAGTCGAGCAGCATGAGGTCGGCGTCAAACCCCTCCACGATGCGACCGCTCTCGTGCTCGCGGCCCTGCGCGTAGGCGCCGGCCACCGTCGCCATATAGAGCGCCTCAGAGGCGGGCAGCAGCGTGGGGTCATAGTTGATGCCCTTGTGCAAAATGGCGGCCAGCTTCATGTCAAAGAAGAGGTCGTTGGTGTTGATGGCGCAGGCGCTGTCGGTGGCGAGCGAAAGCCGCACGCCGTGCCGCTTCATGGCGGCGTAGTTTTGAATGCCGGAGGCCAGTTTCAAATTGCCGCCCGGGTCGTGGACCGCCGTGACGTCCTTTGCGGCTAAAAGGTCCATGTCCTCCTCCGTGACCCAGACGCAGTGGGCGGCCGTCGTGCGGGTGTCGAAGACGCCGCTGTCGTTAAGGACAGCGGCCGGCGTCTTGCCGTGGCGGGCGACACAGTCGTCGTGCTCAAGCTTGGTCTCGGAGAGGTGGACGTGCATGTTGAGATTGTTCGCCTTTGCGATGTCGGCGAAAAAGCGGTGGACCTTGGGGGGCGATGTGTACTCGCCGTGAATGGAGACGTCGGCCTTGATGCGGCCGTCCCCCGCCTTGTGGTAGCTCTTGATGAGCTCCACGGTCTCGAGGTAGGCGCGGTCCTTTGTGTAGTCGTACTCGGGGTCAAAAGTGACGACCGAGTTCGAGAGGTTGGCCATGACGCCGGCCTCAAGGCACATTTCAGCCAGTTGCGGCTCGAAGAAGTACATGTCGGTAAAGCCGACGGTGCCGGTCGAGATGCACTCGGCAAGCCCGATGGCGCAGGCGGGGGCCGTGGCCGGCGCCGTCAGCCGGTGCTCGGCCGGCCAGATGTGCTCCTCAAGCCAGACTTTGAGGGTGTATTCGTCGGCAAACCCGCGGAAGGCGGTCATGGCGATGTGCAGGTGGGTGTTGTAGAGCCCGGGGCAGAGCACCTTGTCGGTGCAGTCAATGGCCTCGTACCCCGCCGCCTTGGCGGCGTCGGGCGGCGCGACTCCGACGTAAGAGATGCGGCGCCCGTCGACCAGCACGTGGGCGCGCTCGAGGATGCGCATGTCCTTGTCCATTGTGACGACCGTCACGTCTTTAAACCAGTAGCGCATCGTTACCTCCTTTAGCTCACAGCTTTGCGAGGCAGTTTTTCACCAGCCCGCAGAAGTTGTCTTTGACCCTCGCGGCGTGGGTATCGGCCTCGCCGGGGATATATGCCGTCTTGACCATGCCGGAGGCCATGTTGACCATGAGGGAAAAGCCCAGAATTTTCATGCCGCAGTGGGCGGCCGCAATGGTCTCGGGCACCGTGGACATGCCGACGGCGTCGCCGCCCAGAATGCGGCAGGCCCTGATTTCGGCCGGCGTCTCAAACTGCGGGCCCGTGAAGTAGAAGTAGACGCCCTCCTTGAGCTGAATGCCCATCTCGCTCGCCGTCTCCAGAGCCATCGTGCGAAGGGAGGCGGTGTAGACGTCGGTCATGTCGCAAAAACGGCCGCCGAACTCCTCAATGTTGGGCCCGATGAGGGGATCGGGGTCAAAGAGCCGAATCTGGTCGGCAATCAGCATGATGTCGCCGGGTCGGTAGTTGTAGTTGACGGCGCCTGCCGCGTTTGTGACGATCATGGTCTTGCACCCTAAGAGCTTTGCGACCCGCACCGGGAAAGTGACCTCGCCCGGCGTGTAGCCCTCGTAAATGTGAATGCGGCCCTGCATGACCATGACGTTTTTGCCGGCGAGTTTCCCGAAGACAAAATTGCCCTTGTGGGAGTGGGCGGTGGAGACGCGCTGATGCGGAACCTCTTTATAGGGGACGACAATGGCGTCCTCGACCTCGTCGGCCAGGTAGCCTACGCCGGTGCCGAGAATGACCAGCGCCTCCGGCACAAAATCGCCGAGTTTATCCGTCAGGAACCGGGCGGCCTCCTGATATGCGGAAAAAGCGAGCATGGTACAAACCTCCCATAAAATAATAAGCTAATCATATCCAAAATCGGCCATTTTGTAAAGGAATTTTGTTTGACTTGAGGCCGCCAATCGTGTATCCTTAATATGGAGAGATATCTAAAAGGGGGTATAAAGATGCCAAGAATCACCGTGCTTACCGGCAGTCCGAGGACAAGCGGCAACACGGACATGCTTGCGGACGCATTCATCGCGGGCGCCAGGGGGGCGGGCGCCGAAGTGACGAAAATATCGCTTGCAGATAAAAAAATTCATCCCTGTACCGACTGTCAAAGCTGCTTTCGGACAAAGAAGTGCGTCTTTGACGACGACATGACGGCCATTTACGCGCAGCTCGCCAAAACCGATATTCTCGTCCTCGCGACTCCGGTGTATTTCTATACCTTTTCAGCCCAGCTCAAGGCGGTTTTAGACCGTCTGCACAATCCGGTGAGAAAGAGCTTTCCCATCATCGGGGCGGCGCTGCTTGCAGTCTGCGCCGACAGCGGACAGGGGACCTTCGACCCCATCAAGAGCACTTTTTCAGCCATCTGCGACTACGAGGGCTGGCTCAATGTCGGCTGCGTCACAGTGGACAAAGTGGAGCGCAAGGGAGCCATCGCCGGCAACAAGGGGCTCGACCTCGCAAGGGACCTCGGCCGAATCGCGGCCTCGGCATAGGCGTGTTTAGTACGTATAGAAAATCCGGACTTTTAAAAGTCCGGATTTTTTATTCGGGCAAACTCGTGTGGACGTCGGGAATCGTAAAGGTCACGGTCGTGCCCTCGCCGGGCACGCTGTCGATATAGTGGGGGT
>DATMXT010000013.1:0-3532 GCA_035561375.1 Terriglobales bacterium
GCCATGTGCTTGTCGCCATGGGCCTGCCGGAGGCGCTGCTCGACAGCGCGCTGCGCTGCTCCATGTGCCTTGAGACGACAGGGGAGGACATTGACGCCCTTGTCGCCGCCGTCGCCGCCATCACCGGCGGAAAATAGCTGCCTGCCTTTCGTTACTTTTACGGACGAAAAAATTTTGCCCAAAATTTAAAATACCGGCATACAAAAATAATATACCGACCGGAGGCGTTCATGCAGGAAATTATCCTCTTAAAATACGGCGAGCTGTCGCTCAAGGGGCTCAACAAGTCCCAGTTTGAGGCGGCGCTCATGCGCAATCTGAAACACCGGCTAAAGCGGGTCGGGCAGTTTTCCTGCCGCGCCATGCAGTCGACGGTCTATGTCACACCGGAGGAGCCATTTGAGACAGAGGGGTTTGGCCCCTCGCCCGTTGACCTCGCGTGGGAGGAGTGCCTTCGGGTCTTCGGTTTTTCGGCGGCGGCAAGGGCGGTTCTGTGCAAGAAAGACATGGATGAAATTAAAAAGACGGCGGCCGAGTATCTGGGCGGCGCGCTGCGGCGCGCCCGCACCTTCAAGGTGGAGTCCCGACGGGCCGACAAGACCTTCCCTTTGAAGTCGCCTGAAATTTCAGCCGGGCTCGGGGGCGCGCTGCTTGAGGCCTTCCCGCACCTGAAAGTTGACGTGCATGACCCCGACGTCACGGTGGTCTGCGAAATCCGTGACCTCTCAGCCTGCATCCACGCCGACGCGACAGAGGCCGCCGGCGGGCTGCCGGTGGCGACCAGCGGCCGGGGCACCCTGATGCTGTCGGGCGGCATCGACTCGCCCGTGGCGGGCTGGATGATGGCCAGACGCGGCCTTCGCATCGACGCCGTCCACTTCCAGAGCCCGCCCTACACGAGCCCCAAAGCCCGCCAGAAGGTGGTGGAGCTGGCGGGGCTGATGTCCCGGTGGACCGGAGACGTGGACTTATACATCGTGCCCTTCACGACGGTACAGGAGCAGATAAAGGAGCACTGCCACCCCGAGCTCTTCACCGTCATCATGCGGCGGTGCATGGTGCGCATTGCGCAGGACATCGCCCGGAAAGCCTCCGGCGCCTGCCTTGTGACCGGCGAGAGCCTCGGCCAGGTGGCCAGCCAGACCATGGGCGGGCTTTCCGCGACCGACGCCGTGGCCGAAATTCCGGTGCTGCGCCCCTGCATCGGCATGGACAAAGAGGACATCGTGCGCACCGCCCGAAAAATCGGCACCTTTGAAAAGTCCATTGAGCCCTACGAGGACTGCTGCGCCCTCTTTTCGCCAAAGCACCCCAAAACGAACCCCGCGCTCGCGGCCGTGGCCGAGGACGAGGCGCTGTTTGACTATGATGCCGCCTGCGCTGCCGCCGTGCGGGGCGCCGAGCTTGTCTATATCCGCTACGGCCGCGGGCTGGACCCGCAGGGCCGCCCCTTTGAGGAGGAAATATAAATGACCGCCGAAATCATCTGCGTCGGCACCGAGCTGCTGCTCGGCAACGTGACCAACACCAACGCCACCTTTTTGTCCCAGAAGCTGTCGGAGCTCGGCATCAACGTCTACCACCACTCGGTCGTGGGGGATAACCACGCGAGGCTGTCGGAGCTGCTTGGCACCGCCCTGACCCGGTCGGAGCTCATCGTCATCACGGGCGGGCTCGGGCCGACCTACGACGACATGACCAAGGAGGCCGTGGCCCAGTGCATGGGGCTGGAGCTCGAGCTGCACCCCGCCCTGCTCGAGGACATCAAGGCCAAGTTCGCCGGGCGCGACTTCCCCAAAAACAACGAGCGGCAGGCCTGGTTCCCGAAGGGGGCCGTCATTCTGCCAAACGACTGGGGCACCGCCCCCTCCTGCCTCATAGAAAAAGAGGGCCGCGCCGTCATCATGCTGCCGGGCGTCCCGAGCGAGATGAAAAACATCTGGAACGCCTATGTGACGCCCCAGCTGCAAGAGCGGCAGGAGGGCATTCTGGTCTCCCGGTACTGCCGGGTCATCGGCGTCGGGGAGAGCGCCATGGAGGAGCGGCTGGAGCATCTCCTGAAGGACAGCTTAAATCCCACCGTCGCCCCCTACGCCGGATCGGGCGAGTGCATGCTGCGGGTGACGGCCAGAGCCGCCACCAAAGAGGAGGCCTTTGCCCTGACTGAACCCGCAGTCGCCGCCATTAAGGCCGAGCTTGGCGACAATCTCTACGGCGTTGACGTCGACTCGGTCGAACAGGTGGTCTTTGACATGCTCAAAAAGGCCGGCCTCACGGCCGCCCTCTGCGAGAGCTGCACCGGAGGGCTCATCGCCGCCCGCATCACGGCCATCCCCGGTTCGTCCGACATCCTTGAATGCGGGCTTGTCACTTACTCGAACCGCATCAAGACGGCGGTGGCGGGCGTGCCGGAGAAGACGCTTGCCGACCATACGGCGGTGTCTGCC
Organism: Terriglobales bacterium; assembly: GCA_035561375.1. Taxonomy (GTDB): domain Bacteria; phylum Bacillota; class Clostridia; order Oscillospirales; family Feifaniaceae; genus DATMXT01. The sequence continues at coordinate 2,448 of DATMXT010000013.1, forward strand.
GAAACGGCCGCCGCCATGGCCGAAGGGGCGCTTAAAGTCTCGGGCGCCGGCGTCGCGCTGTCGGTGACCGGGGTCATGGGCCCGGATGATTTGCCGGAGGGGCCGGTCGGCACCGTGTACTGCGGCGTGGCGGGGCCACTCGGCACCCGCACCGTCAAGCTGCCGATGCGCCAGTCCCGCGACCGCGCCTATCTGCGAAATCTCACGGCAGGCCGCGCCATTGACTTTTTGCGGTATTACCTGCTCGACCTTGAGCGGGGGGCGAAATGAACCTCTGCGACCGGGAGACCATTGCCCGCATCTGCAAAAAATACGGCTTTCAGGCGTCCAAGGGCTTAGGTCAGAACTTTTTAATCGACCCCGCGGTGCCCCGCCGCATCGCCGAAACGGTGCCCGAGGGCTATGGCGCGCTTGAAATCGGGCCGGGGCTCGGCTGCCTGACGGTTGAACTCGCCCGGAGGGCCGCGAAAGTCGCCGCCGTGGAGCTCGACCGGGCGCTGCTGCCGGTCTTGGCCGAGACCGTGCCACAGCAAAACGTGACCGTCGTCCATGGCGACTTTATGAAACTTTCGGTCCCCGAGCTTTTAGCCGAGCATTTGCCGGGGCTGCCTGTCGCGGTGGCGGCAAACCTGCCCTACTACATCACGACCCCCATCGTCATGAAGCTGCTCGAGAGCCCGGTGGAGCAGGTCACGGTCATGGTGCAAAAAGAGGTGGCGCGCAGGCTTTGCGCGCCTCCGGGCGGCGACGAGTCGGGCGCCATCACGCTGGCTGTGGCTTGGCGGGCAAAGGCCGAGTACCTTTTTGAGGTGCCGGCCGCGAGCTTTTGGCCGGCCCCCAAGGTGGACTCGGCCGTCGTCAAGCTGACGCTGCGTCAGCCGCCGGTCGCAGTCCAAGACGAGGCACTCATGTTCCGCCTCATCAAGGCGGGGTTTGCCCAGCGCCGCAAGACGCTGACAAACGCCTTAAAGTCGGCCGGGTACGACCCCGCGACGGCCGCTTCTCTGCCGGCCGGCATCCGGGCCGAGCGGCTGACTTTGGCGCAGTGGGCGGCCCTTGCCGACGCATATCGCGCGGCTCAGGCG
>DATMXT010000014.1:0-10787 GCA_035561375.1 Terriglobales bacterium
ATTGGACAGCTCGCCGCGCACCCAGACCGACGCGAGTGCCGCGTCGCCCTCGATGAGCGACTTCATATACCGGTTGAGCTGCGAGACCGTGATGACCTGCCGTTCGTTCATAGCTGCATGGCTCCGTAAAGTGCGACGCCGACGGCGTTGTCGGCCGCGAATTCGCTGTCTGTCGCGTAAGTTTCAAAAGCGGCGTCAAGCCGGGCCTTGATGAGCCGGTTTGACATGACTCCGCCCGCGAGAATGAGAGGGCCGCTGACGCCCGCCGCAAGGGCGAGCAGCGCGTTTGCGACGCTCTCGAGCAGCCACAGGGCGCAGTCTTCGGGCGAATGCGCTTTCAGGTGGGCCGCAAACTGGTTTTCAAGGCCCGAGAGGTTGACGGTATCGGCCTGTTTGAAGCGGACGGGTGTAATCCCCGGCGCGCCATTTAAGGCCAGCGTTTCAAGCGCCGCACCGCAGGGAAATTTCAGCCCCAACACAACGCCGCACCGGTCAATGAGCTGCCCCGCGTTGAGGTCGGCGGTGGCGCCGGCAATCGTGATGCCGCCGTCCGCGGCGACATGTAAGAGCTCAGTTGTCCCGCCCGAAACGTGATAGGCGTGAAACGCTTTGCCTAAAAGGTCCTCCCTGCCCGCCCCCTTGAGGGCCGCCAGAATGTGCCCGCGCTGATGGGAAAGCCTGAAAAGCGGCACATCCAGCGCCGCCGCAAGCCCTCTTGCCGCAGCGAGCCCCGCCATAAAGCAGGGCATATAGGAGCCCGCCGCGTCTCTGGGCCTGTCCGACACGGCGACGCAGGCAATTTTCGGCCGGGACTCAAAAATGCGCTCAAGGAGATTTGGAAGCTCCTTTGTATGTAGGAACACGGCGTCGCTTTGCCGCACGCCGCGCTTCCCCTGCGCGACGTCAAAAGGCGTGCGAAGGGACACATATTCGCCCCCGGCGGCGCATAGCGCCACTGAAGTCGTATAGTTGCTGGTGTCGAGCCCGAGGGCGTACTCAGCCATTTTCGCGCTCTCTCGCAATGCCGCCGAGCACGCCGTTGACAAAGGCGCCGCCCTCTTCCCCTTCAAACTCCTTGGCGAGCTCCACCGCTTCGTTGATGGCGATGGGCGTGTCGATCTCGTCGATGAAGAGCATTTCGCAGACGGCCACCCGCAGGACGGCCGCGCTGACTTTGGAGAGTCTGGCGAGCTTCCAGTTTTTCGTGTGCCGCCCGATGAGCTCGTCTATTTCGGCGCGGTGTTCCACCGCGGTCAAAAATATGCGCTGACTGTAGTCGTCGTAGCGGTCCGGCTCCCACTCCCGCTCGTGCTGGCAAAATTGCGCCGCGTCCCCGCCCTGAAATCCGTACCCGAACACAAGATACAGAGCGCCGCGGCGGGCGTCGGCCCGGGGCAGCTGCCGCTGCTTTGTCGACATGCTTCTTCCTCCAATGATTGCTTGTCCGAAAAATCCGGTAAAATGTCCGCACTTTGGGACTTGCTGTAGTCTGAACATCGGCCCGCGTCACGCGGGCCGATGAGCGATTATTCCTCTGTTTTTTCTTCGTGTTTTTCCTCGCGCTTTTCCTCGCGCTTTGTCTTTTTCTCGTCGTCCCCGATGCCCTGCACATAGACGTTGACGGCCCTGACCTTCATGCCGGTCATGGATTCGACCGCATATTTGACTTCGGACTGCATTTTGCCGATGACCTCCTGCATCCGAACGCCGTACGACAGGACAACGCCGAGCTCCACCGTGATTTCACCGCCCGCAAGGTCGATTTTGGCCACCTTGCCGGGGTTGCGCTTGCTCGTGATGAGCTTTTTTATATCGCCGCCGCTGTACGGAACCAGCGAGCAGACGCCCTCAACCTCGAGTGCCGCCACGCTGGCGATGGTCGCCACCACTTCTTCGGAGATGCGAACATTTCCGATTCCGTCTGTGTAGTTGCCTTCCATAATGTCCTCCATTTCCCTTTAAAAACCAAAGTACAATACCATTCAGGCGCCCTGTCAATGGTATTATGCGTCGTTTCATGCGTCTGACCTTGTCGTTCTTTGTGGTTAAAACGAAAAAAATAATAACCGCAAGAACAACTTGCGGTTATTATACCACGAGCGCAAAAGCGCAAGTGGGATAATTGTCCATGTGCGTTTTGGCGGAAGCCGAAAAATCGCACGGACAATAAATCAATGTATAATAATCGCATTGCGGTTATTATACCATAATCTTTGCGAAAAGGAAGGGACAATTTGTAAATTCAGGAGACTTCGATGATTTTGATGTTTGCGGCTTTTGCCGTCGTCTCGCTCATGACGACCTCTTTGATTTTGCTGATTTCGCCGGCTGTCAGCCCCTTGCTCGAGACCACGACCGTCACGTCCTCCTCGCCGACCACGACGACGGCGTCCTCAAAGCCCTTGGCCTTGATGAGGGTCTCCATCGCGCTCTCCTTATCCATGATGGTCGCGATGTTTCCGAGTTCGGTGGCCGCCTCTCTGCGGGTGTCGTCGTCGGTCTCGGTGCTGTCAATGATGCCCTGCAGCACCTCGATGGCCTCATCTCTGGCCTTCTGCCGGTTTACGCGGGCGTCGGCGAAATACCTCGAAGAGACTGAGCCCACCTCGACCGAGACCTCGCCCTCTCCCTCGCCCCCATCCACCAGCGTGGCCTCGCCGAGGATTTTTTCCTCCGTCACCTTTGCGGTTTCGGTAAAAAGGTCGTCACGCTGTTTTTGCATGACGTTGTTGACGATGAGTGCCAGCGCGAGCACGATGATGAGCGCAACGACAATCACCATCTTCTTGTTGATGAACATTGTCATAGTATCCTCCTTTATTTGGCAACCACGCTGACGCGGTTCGTGGACAGATCGAGGGCGATTGCGGTCGTCTCGATGAGCTTCTGGCGAATGACCTCGTTGTCGGCCCCTTTGCAGACAATGGCCGCGCCCTTGACGACGGGCTGCAGCTGTTTGATCAGGATTGCCGACTCGGAGCCGTCCGCCGACTTCAAAATGATGTAGTTATCCTCGCTGTCGTTTTGGTTTTCAACCCGTTTTTGCGAGGCGGACAGGCTGTCCGACAACAGGTTGACCGACGTGTTCTTTTCGGTCGCGTAGACGTTTTCTCCGGCGGACTCCAGCGTAATCATCAGGCTGATTTCACTGACCCCCTCAATTGAGGAAAGGAGCTCCGTCAATTCGCCTTCAAGCTGCGTCCTGTACTCCTCCACACTTTTTTGTGCCGGCTGCGGTTTGGGCGCGGCGGCGGTTTTGCCTGTGCCAAAGGGCGCAAGCAACAGCATGAGCACGCCTGCCGCCCCGGCGATGAGCAGCCACATCGGCAGCTTTGCCGGCAGCTTCAGTTCCATCATGATCCCACCTCTCTGATCGTCGCTGTAATTCCGAGCTCGCCCGCAAGAATTTCGGCGAGCTCCTCCGGACTTCGTCCGACAAATGATGTAAAAGTTACTTCCTTTACACTTATGCTCTCCTCTCCCTCCAGTTCAAGTCCGCAGACCGTAAGGCCCCCGCCCACCGCCTCCTCGATCTGCGCCGCCAGCATGGTGCGGGTGAGCGAGAGGGCTCCATCGGCCAGAACCTCGGTCATTCGCGCGTAATTTCCGTTTTCGGCCGTCGGGATTGCCACCGTTAAGGCCGAAAGGTCAAACTGTGCCGCCGCCGAGAACATTGCGAGAAGCAGGAAAAGCGAAAGGGTCAGCTTGACCTGCTTTTCGGTGCTTGCCGAGGGCGTGAGTCCCCCCGCAATGGCGGCGACCACAGCGGCGCAGCATACTGTAAGTGTCCAAGCCTTTACACTGTCCATATCTTCACCCCGCCATGATGGCCGTGGCCGTGATGAGGTAAATGCACTGACAAATCGTCACGGCCGCAAGGATTCCCCACACGTCCGACACTGCGGACAGAAATGTCGGCACGCCGCCCTCCCCGCTCAGTGCCGCCGTCGCCGACGCGAATTTAAACAGCAGACTGTAGAGCAGCACCCGGATGATGGGAGGCCCGAGCAAAATCATGAGCCCCACGACGCCTGCCACCCCGACTGCCGCCCGAATGACGTCGACACAGCCGACGACGGTCTCGAAGGCGTCGGTGATGATGCCCCCCACAATCGGGATGACGCTGCCCAAGGTGAACTTGGCGGCCCCCGTCACGACGGTCTCGGAGGCGCCGGCGACGATTTTTTGCAGCGACAAAAGCCCCGCCGCGACCGTCGTAAAAAGGCCCATCGCGAACACGACAGTCTCCTTAATCGCTTTGCAGATGCCGGAAAGCGCCCCGTCCGGCATGAGGGAGGAGGCCAGCGAAAGCGCAAAGTAGACCGACATCACCGGCAGCAGCAAATAGGCGTTGAGCTTGCCAAACAGCCCGATGACCACCGCAATCCCGCCCGGCAGCACCATGGAGCTCACCATTTTACCGGAGGCGGCGCCGGCCGCCGCAATGACCGGAATGGCGACGTCGAGCAGGGACACGGCGTCGGAGATGGCCTCGGTGCACATGCGAATGGCGTCCTCCATGACGGAATAGACCGCGATGGACACGCTGAGCACAGCCGTCAGGTTGAGCGAGGTCTCGGCGAACTTTGCCCCCACGCCCTCCCGCAAGGCCTCTGCCAATATGAAGATGAGCACAATCAGCATGACTTTCGCAAAGTCCGCCAAAACGCTGCCGACAATTTTGTAGACCCCGCCCGACAGCACATTGACAATGCTGCGCAGCGACAGCGCGTTCGAAATGCTGCCCGAGTCCGGCACTTCCTCTAATAGCGTGGATGCGCCGTCCGGCATCACGTCCTCAAGGGCTCCCCCGCCAAAGCTCTCGTAGAGGCCGCGGTAAATGCGCGCAATGTCGCTCTCCGAAGCCTGCGCCCTTGCCGGAAGCGCCAGTCCGAAAATCATCAGGATACTACATACAATGAAAACGGCCGAGCTTTTATTCTTCATCCCAAAATTCTTATGAACAGTCCCATCAGTTCCCCCGCAAGGGGCAGCGCGAGTGTGAGAATCGCCACCTTTGACGCCAGCTCCACCCGCGAGGCCATGGCGCTCTCCCCGGCGTCCCGGCAGGTGTCGGCTGCGACCGCCGCAATGAAGGCGATGCCCATCGCCTTGATGACAGGCGTTATCGGGAGCGCCGCGCCGCTCTGCTCCGCCACCGTATGAATGAAATCGAGGGAAGCTTTGAGATACGGTGTGATGGCCGCAAAGACGGCCACCGTTACGATCAGCCCCACCGAAAACGACAGCTCCGGCCGGTATTGCCGCAAAAGCACGGCAATGGCGGCTGCCACAAGGGCGAGGGCCGCAATTTTTGTGATATCCATATGTGCCTATATTCCGAAGGTCGACTTGACGGTGTCGAACAGGGATTTGATCTCATTGATGACCAGCAGCAATGTGATGGCGAGTGCCGCCAGTGTGACCATCATGGCCTGGTCGTCACGCCCCGCCCGGGAGAGCACCTGTGTCAGCACTGCCGTGATGATGCCGATCGCCGCTATTTTAAAGATGAGATCCACAGTTACACTCATAATGTCACCTCAGTAGAGCAAAATCGCAATGGCAAGCCCGCCCAGCGAATAGAGCGTCAGGGTCACTTTGGCGTTTTTGCGCTGTTTTTCATCGGCCTCCTTAAACAGGCGGGACGCCGCCTCAAGACAGGCGTCGCAGTGCTCAAGCTGCTGCTCAAGGGGCCCGGTCCCAAGCCCCGCGAGGAAAATCCGATAGAGCGGCTCATGCTCCAGCACCGCTGCGTCCTGCGGATGAAGCGCCGGCGCAGCCTCGAGCAGCACCCGGTCAAGGTCGGCCCTCGTGACCCGAATTCCCGTTTTGACCGTGGCCATGTAGTTTTTTAGGTTAGAAAGCGCCGCGACCCGCCGCTGGCCCGCGAGAACGCTATAGACCCCCGCTGCCGTACAGGACAGTGCCAGTAAGATGACCCCGATCAATTTCAAGCTTTTCCCCCCTCACGTTGCAGATTTTGCTGACCCTCAAATCTTTCAGCAGCACCACAAGCTCCAGCACACCCGCGTTGTAGAGCTCCGTAAACTGCGGGCGGCGGGCGAGTTCCGCAAGGGTCGACGCGTGGCAGCTTGCGATGAATGGTACGCCGGCCCCGGCAGCTCCCAGCAGCTCCCGCACCTCGGAGGGCTCTCCCAGCTCGTCGACAATCATGACCTGCGGCGACAGCGTGCGCAGCGCCATGACCATGCCCTTGGCCTTGGGCACCCCCTGCAACACCTCGGTCATGGGACCGAGGTCAAATCCCGCGCCCGCAAGCTCTCCGCGCTCGTCGATGACGGCCACCCGCATTTTCCGAAGCGATAAAAGCCTGGCGAGGTCCCGCAGTATGGTCGTCTTCCCGCCGCCCGGCGGCGCCACGACAAGGGTTGGCAGCACCCTGCCCTCCCTGACCACCTGCCGGACAAGCCCGTCGGCCACCCCTTTGATTTCCCGGGCCACCCGGATGTTGATGGCCGTGATGTTGCGAAATCCCACCACCGCTCCGCCCTCGCGGATGGCCTCGCCGCAGATGCCGGCCCGGCAGCCGCAGTAGGTGACATACCCCTCCGCAAGCTCGTGCGCCCGGGCGTAGACCGAGCGCCGGCAAAGCCCTAAATAGACTTCGTGCAGCTCCTCGGCGGTCAGGATGACGCCCGCGTCGCAGATTGGGGAGGCGCACCCCCGCAGCGACAGATACAGGTTGCCGGCAGGCGTTGTCACACCGGCCGGCCTCCCTGCCCGCAGGCGGATTTCAGTCACATCGGAGCCGGCCGTCGACAGCGCCGCGGCCACCCGGGGCGGCAGCAGCTGCGCGAGCATTTCAACTTGTCTGTCCACATCCTCACCACCTTTGTCCTCATTCTATGCCGGCGCTTTTGCCGGTATGATTGTGCACAATAGACAAGCCGCCGCCGGTCTTTTCCGTGAAATTTTACTTGCATTTATTCATGAGGTATGCTAAACTGTTTGCATTCTAAAAACATTTGTTTTTGTAAGGGGGACAACTGCGATGAAAATCGGACTTCTCGGGTTTGGAACCGTCGGCTCCGGCGTAGAAAAAATCGCCGCAGGCACGGCGAAACTCGAAATTGTAAAAATACTCGACCGGGATCCGGCCAAAATGGCCGATGGTCGCGTCACGCAGCGGTTTGAAGATATTGCCGAGGACAAGGACATCGACTGCGTCGTCGAGGCCATGGGCGGCATCCACCCGGCAAGGGAGTACATTCTGGCGGCCCTGAAGGCCGGCAAGCACGTCGTGACCGCCAACAAGGCGGTCGTGGCCGCCCACATGGGGGAGTTTGTCAAGGCAGCCGTCGAGTCAAACGTCAAATTCATGGTCGAGGCCACCTCGGGCGGCGGCATTCCCTGGATTAAAAATCTCCAGCGGGCCGCCCGCATTGACGAGATCACTCATATTCACGGCATCATGAACGGCACTTCCAATTTCATTTTGTACAACATGTTTGAGAGCGGCGCCGACTTTGATGCGGTCCTCGCTGAAGCCCAGAAACTCGGCTACGCCGAGGCCGACCCCTCGGCCGACATCGACGGGGACGACGTGCGCAACAAGTGCGCCATCTCGGCCACGGTCGCCTTCAAGGGGCTTGTACCGGTCTCCCTCATCCCGCAGTTCGGCATCCGCCTCATCACAAAGGCCGACGTCGACTGGTGCAAAAAACAGGGCCTTGTCTGTAAGCTCTTTGCCACCGCCGTCTGCGAGGGGGACGCCTGGTGCGCCACCGTCGAGCCGGTGCTCTTAAAAGCCGGCGAGCTTGAAGCCGCCGTGCCCAAAAATTACAATATCACCTGCCTGTCGGGCGCCACCATCGGCGACCTCAAGTTCTACGGCCAGGGGGCCGGCAGCCTGCCGACCGGCAACGCCATTGTGCAGGACCTGCTCGATATCGCGAATGGCGAGGCCTGGCCTCTCGCCTTCGACAGGGAGCTTAAACACAACCCGAATCTCCTGCAGGGGAAATATCTCATTCGCGTCTCCTCCCCCACTGCGGTGGCAAAGGCGGCCTTTGAGCCCATCGCCGAGCGGTGGGAGGACGACGGCCCCGGCCGGACGCTCATCTACACGAAGCAGGTGGGCGCCGGCGACCTGCACAGGGCCGTCACAACCTGCCGGCAGTACGACAGCGGCATGTGGATTGCGAGGTTTGCCTGAAAATGACCAAGGTTGTCAAGTTCGGCGGGTCATCCCTCGCCGAAGCCGCCCAGTTTAAGAAAGTCAAGCAGATCATTGAGTCGGACCCCGCCCGCCGCTACGTCGTCGTCTCGGCGGCCGGCAAACGCCGCAAGGACGACAATAAAATCACCGACCTTCTCTACTTATGCCACGCCCACATCCAGTATTCGGTCTCGTGTGAATCGGTCTTCGGCATGGTGGAAGAGCGCTACCGCGAAATCCGGGACGAGCTCGGCCTGACATTCGACCTCGAGCGCGAGTTCGCCGAAATCCGCCGCAACATGGTCAAGGGCACGCCGGCCGACTACCTCGTCTCCCGCGGCGAATATCTGACGGCGCGGCTCATGGCCGAGTACCTCGGATACCGGTTTGTCGACGCCAAGGACGTCATCCACTTCCAGTTTGACGGCAAGCTCGACATGGACAAATCGTCCCGCGCTTTCAAGGCCGCGGCGGGCCCGGATGAGCGGCTGGTCATCCCCGGTTTCTACGGGGCCATGCCGGGCGGCGAAATCCGGGTGCTCTCGCGGGGCGGGTCCGATATCACGGGCTCCATTGTCGCCGCCATCGTCGGGGCCGACCTCTATGAGAACTGGACCGACGTCTCGGGCATTCTCATGGCCGACCCCCGCATCATCGACAACCCCCTGCGCATTGACCGCATCACCTACAGCGAGCTGCACGAGCTCGCCTACATGGGGGCAAACGTGCTGCACGAGGGGGCCATTTACCCGGTCCGCGAGCGGGGCATCCCCATTCACATCCTCAACACCAACGACCCCGCTTCCCCCGGCACCCTCATCGTCGAGAGCTGCGAGGGCGAGGCGGACGGCGCACCCATCACCGGCATTGCCGGGCGCAAGGACTTCACGGTCGTCACCATCTACAAGAATCAGCGCGGGGGGGAGCTCGGCATCATCCGCCGGGCGCTCGAGGTCTTTGAGAAATACTCGGTCAAGGTCGAGCACATCCCCTCCGGCATCGAGAGCTTTTCGGTCGTCGTCGCGACCGAGCAGGTGCAAAGCTGCATTTACGACATCGCGACTGAAATCAAGGCCGTCTGCGACCCCTCCGACATCCGCATCATAAACGGCATCAGCCTCATTGCGACGGTCGGCCGCAACATGGTCTACAAGCCCGGCATGTCCGGCCGGCTCTTTGCGGCCCTGGGGGCCGAGGGCGTCAACATCCGTATGATTGCGCAGGGCTCGGACGAGATCAACATCATCGTCGGCGTGGAAAACAAGGACTTCGAGACCACAGTCCGCGCCATTTATAAAACGTTTATAGGAGGCAAGGAATGAAAGTAGCCGTACTCGGCGCGACGGGGGCCGTCGGCCGTGAATTCATCAAAGTGCTCGCTGAGCGCTCTTTCCCGCTCGACGAGCTCGTGCTCCTCGCGTCTCCCCGCTCGGTCGGCAAGCGCCTCCCCTTTAAGGACACCGAAGTCGAGGTGCGCCTGGCGGGCAAAAACGCCTTTGCCGGCTGCGACATCGTGCTGGGCGCAGTCGAGGCCGAAATCTCCCGGGAGCTCTCCCCTTACGCCGTCGAAGCAGGCGCCGTCGTCATCGACAACTCCAGCGCTTTCCGGCTGGAGAAGGACGTGCCGCTCGTGGTGCCGGAGGTCAACGTGGAGGACGTCAAGTGGCACAAGGGCATCATCGCAAACCCCAACTGCTCCACCATCATCGCGGCGGTCGCCACGGGCCCCATCCACAAACTCTCCCCCCTGACCCGCATGGTCGCCTCGACCTATCAGGCGGTCTCGGGGGCGGGGGCCGGCGGCATTGTCGAGCTCGAGGCCCAGATGAAAGCCCTCTACGAGGGCACGCCGCTTGAAAAGTCGGTCTTCCCCTATCAGATCGCCTATAACCTCATTCCGCAGATTGGCGGCTTTGACGAGGGCGGCCACACCTCCGAGGAGATGAAGCTGCAAAACGAGGGCCGCAAAATTCTCCACTGCCCCGCCCTCGCCGTGGCCTGCACCTGCGTGCGGGTGCCGGTCATGCGCTCCCACTCCATCTCAATTTACATTGAGACCGAAAACCCGGTCTCCGCCCCGGACGCAAAGGCCGCCGTCGCCGCGGCCCCCGGCTGCCGGCTGGTCGACGACCCCGCCGAAAAACGCTACCCCATGCCGCTCGACACCTCCGACCAGGACCTCGTCTTCGTCGGGCGCATCCGGGCCGACCTCTCCTCCGACAAAGGCGGGCTTGCCCTGTGGTGCTGCGGCGACCAGATTCGCAAGGGCGCCGCGACAAACGCCGTTCAGATTGCAGAGGCGCTGCTGTAACAAAAAAAGAGGCTCTCGAATGAGGGCCTCTTTTTTATGTGTGTTAAAGTGCTTACTTGAGCTCGATTTTGGCGCCGACTTCTTCGAGCTTCTTCTTCATTTCCTCGGCCTCGTCCTTGCCGACAGCTTCCTTGACGGGCTTGGGCGCGGTGTCAACCAGGTCCTTTGCCTCCTTGAGGCCAAGGCCGGTCAGCTCGCGGACAACCTTGATGACCTTGATCTTCTCTGCGCCGACATCGGCCAGCACAACGTCAAACTCGGTCTTCTCTTCGGCGGCGGGGGCGGCGGCTGCTG
>DATMXT010000015.1:0-3326 GCA_035561375.1 Terriglobales bacterium
TGGGAAAACCAATATGTGCAGGTGCCCGGAGCCGACGCGGTGCTGCTCTTCTACACCCCCCACACCCCGCAGTACCAGGGACTGAACCTCGCGCAGGCGGCGGCCATTCACGGCAAGGACCCGGTCAATACGGCCCTCGACATCATCATGCTCAACAATGGAAGCGACCTCGCCGGTTACGGCTCCATGAGCGAGGAGGACGTCAAGACCGTCATGCGCTCACCCCTCACCATGGTGGGCTCCGATACGATTCCGGGCTCGGCCACCGTCAAATGCCACCCGAGAGCCTACGGCACCTTTGCCCGCGTTTTGGGCAAGTACGTCAGAGAGGAAAAAGTGCTGACGCTCGAGGAGGCCGTGCGCAAAATGACCAGTCTGCCGGCGGCGCGTTTCGGCTTTGCCGGAAAGGGCGTGCTGCACGCAGGACTCGACGCCGACCTCGTGCTGTTTGACCCCGATACCGTGCGGGACGTCGCCGACTTTGCCGACTCGGCCCGCCACCCCGAGGGCATCGACATGGTGGTGGTCGACGGGCGCATCGCCGTGGAGGGCGGCAAGGCGACCGGAATCCGGGCCGGACGGCTGCTGCGCGTGTAAAATTCTTTACTTAACGTATAATTTCTCACAACATTACAGCTTGTATTTAGTAGGCGGGGAGAAATTTCCCCGCCTATTTATACATAAAAAGTGTTGCGACAAAATATACACGCATTGTGTACTTCCGTCGCTAAAAGTATGTGTAAAGTGTACGACGTTCTTTTATAAGGAAATAGTGCTTGCATCTATCCACGTTTTGTGATAAAATATTCTCAAATGGCGGCAGCCTTCTGCCCGCTTTTTTCTCTTAGGCCCCCTTTGGGCGGGGGGGCTGAGTGGGGCCCTGCGGGCCGCCGTTTTTATGATTCAATCGCACAGGCGCAAAGCATGGCTTTTGCCTGTGCGGCCGTTCAAAACAGGAGGATCTGGGTAGGATATGAATTCTCTGGAAGATATCTGGGGCGCCGCATATGCGCGGCTGACCTCCATGTTCACCGACGTCATTGTCGACACCTGGCTGTCGGGGCTGACGCCGGTTGAGCTGCGGGGGGACACCCTTGTCATTGAGGCCCCGTCGAACTTCGTCAAGGAGATCGTCGAGGCCCGTTACCACAGCATGATTGTCGACTGCGTCGAAGGCGTCACAGGCTTTCGCACCTATGTCTCCATTCGCAGCAACGAGGACCCCACGGCCCCGCTGCTTCAGACGCCGGCCCCGGTCGCGGCGCCCCTGCCGCCAGACGAGCCGCCGGGGGGCTATATGGCGGTCGAGGGGTACACGTTTGACAATTTCATTGTGGGCAGCTCCAACAAGCTGGCCCACGCCGCCTGCATTGCGGTCACCGACACGCCGGGCGACGCTTTCAATCCACTCTTTGTCTACGGCGGCTCGGGGCTCGGAAAAACCCACCTGCTATTTGCCGTGCGCAACCAGATGTGCCGCAAAGACCCGAACTGCCGGGTGGTCTATGTCAAAGGGGAGGACTTTGTCAACGAGTTTGTCAGCTCCATCGGGACGGCGACCATGAGCAAGTTCCGGGAAAAGTACCGCCTCCTCGACGTGCTGCTCATTGACGATGTGCAGTTTCTGGCCGGAAAAGTGCAGACGCAGGAGGAGTTTTTCCACACCTTCAACACGCTCTATGAGGCCAAAAAGCAGATTGTGCTGACCAGCGACCGGCCGCCCAAGGAGATCATGCCGCTTGAAGAGCGGCTGCGCACAAGGTTCGAGTGGGGCCTCATGGCCGACATTCAGCCGCCGGACTATGAGACAAGGCTCGCCATCATCAACCGCAAGGCCGCCAGCCTGGGTATGGTCATTCCGCCCGAGGTGTCCCAGTTTATTGCCGACCGGCTCAAAAAGAACATCCGGCAAATTGAAGGGGCGGTCAAAAAGCTCAAGGCCATGCACGCCTTAGAGGGCTACGACATCAACATCGACCTCGCCCGCGAGACCATTAAGGACGTCTTGAGCGACAACATGCCGACGGGCGTTTTAATTGAGCGCATCATCGCCGCCGTCGCGGAGTTTTACGGGCTTGCCCCGGAGGATTTGCTGAGCGCCAAGCGCAAGGCCGACGTCTTGTTGGCCCGGCAGGCCGCCATTTACCTCATGCGGGAGAACACTGGCATCTCCTTAAAGAAAATCGGGGAAATTTTCGGCGGAAAAGACCACGCGACCGTCATCAACTCGGTTCGCCGCATTGAAAAAGAGCTTGAAGTCGACCCGGAGCTCAAAAACGCGCTGTCCGAGATCATGAGCAACGTGCGCAACCCGTAAAACTTTTCCACATAAAAACAAGTTTTCCACACCGGGATTATCCACAGCTTTCAACCCCTCTGACAGACAGCAGGAAGCTGTTCCAAGGCAACACACACCGATTTTTTTCAATGAATGCGGGCAGACTATACCTGTTAAACTTTTCCACAGATTTCACATGCCCTACTACGGCTACGAAAAACAAACATACATATCTTTCCTGTAAAAAGTCACGGGAAAGAAAGTCTAAGGAGGATGACGAAATGGGCCTCAGCTTTACATGCGACAGAGCGGTGCTGGCCGAGGGAATCGGCATCGCTTCCCGAGTTGCGATGGCGCGCTCTTCAATGCCGGTGCTCGAAGGCGTGCTGGTCTCAGGCGCGGCGGGGGCCGTCCGGCTGACCGGTTACAACCTTGAGTCCGGAATGGACTGCGTCGTGGAAGCCGACGTCAAGGAGCCGGGCGACATTGTCATTCCGGCCGCCACTTTCGGCGACATCGTGCGAAAACTGCCCGATGGGCAGGTGTCGGTGGAAATCGAAGGGGCGAAAGTGGGCATTCGCGGCGGCCTGTCGGACTTTTCCATCATGGGGTATCCGTCGGCCGACTTCCCCGAGGTCTCGATGGAGCGGGTGGGCAAGTCCTTCACGGTCACCCAGGGCATGCTGAGAAATATGATTTACCGCTCGGTCTTTTCAGTCTCGACTTCCGACGCAAAGCCGGTGCACACCGGGTGCAAATTCGCGGTGGACGGCACCGACATCGAAGTGGTCGGCGTGGACGGATACCGGCTTGCGCTGCGCAAGGAAAAGCTCGCAAGCCCTGTGGAAGAGCCCATGAATTTTGTGGTGCAGGGCAAAATTCTGACTGAGATCTCCCGCATCATCGGCGAGGGGGACGAGCCGGTCACGGTCTGGGCCGGACGCCGCTCAGTGCTGTTTGAGACTGAGAACTTCCGGCTTGTCACCCGCACTTTAGAAGGGGAATTTTTAAATTATAAGGGCGCCATCCCCCAGACGGCGACCATCAC
>DATMXT010000016.1:0-4298 GCA_035561375.1 Terriglobales bacterium
ATACTATTTTATACTGATTTAAAATAAAATAAAGCCATGAATAGCAGAGGTGAACCCCATGATTGAACATATTGTCGAAACCATTCTCCCGCCCATTATTGCCTGCATTGAGCTCGTGGGCATTTTCGTGGTCACGGTCGCCGCCGTCAAGGCGTTTTACGGCTATTTGAAAGGTCAGCTCACGCACAAGGAGCTCGACATCAAATTCGAGCTCGCGAACGGGCTTGCCACCGGCCTCGAATTTAAAATGGCGGCCGAGATTCTCAAAACCGTGCTGGTGCGGGACTTAAACGAGCTGCTCATCTTGGGCGCCATCATTCTGCTGCGGGCCCTGCTGTCATTACTCATTCACATTGAGATGAAAAACTCGGCCCATACCTACAAAATCGTGAAAGATGCGGAGGAATCGGAGCCTACAGCGCAGCCCTGACGGCCGCCACGAAGGCCTGCGCCTCTTCCATCGGCGTCGCCCAAGAGGTGACGATGCGAATTGCAACCTCCTCGGCGCTGACGGGCGCCCAGACCGCAAATTGGAACTGCTGCAGGAGCTTTTTCACGACCGACTTTTTGAAAATCGGGAAAATCTGATTGGTCGGGGACTCGGCCAGAAAGCGCACACCCAGAGCTTTCAGCTCCTTTGCGATATAGGCCGCCACTTCGTTTTCGTGCTTCGCGAGCTTGTAGAAGAGCCCGTCCGCAAAGAGGGTGTCAAACTGGACGCCCATAATCCAGCCCTTGGCCATCATGGCGCCCCGCTGCTTGTAGAGGTGCCGGAAATCGGTCTTCAGCTCAGGCTTCGTGATGACTAAGGCCTCGCCCAGCATGGCGCCGTTTTTGGTGCCGCCGACATAAAAGCAGTCGGTGAGGGCGGCGATGTCGGCCATGGTCATGTCGTTTTCGGCGCAGGTCAGAGCCGAGCCGAGCCGGGCCCCGTCCAGGAACAAATAGAGCCCGTTTGCGGAGCAGAGGTCGCGTATGGCCGTAAGCTCCTCTTTTTTATAGATCGTTCCGACCTCGGTCGAGTCGGAGATGTATACCAGCTTCGGCTGGACCATGTGCTCGTCGTTCCCGTGGACGTCGAGCACTTTTTGAATCAGCTCCGGGGTCAGCTTGCCGTCGGGGGTCTGGGCCGCCAGCACCTTGTGCCCCGTCGCCTCAATGGCGCCGGTCTCGTGCACGTTGATGTGCCCGGTGTCGGCCGCAATGGCGGCCTGATGCGGCCGCAAAAAGGCCGAAATTGCGAGCATGTTGGTCAGCGTGCCGCCCGCGACAAAGTGGACGGCGGCGTCCGCCACACCGCACTCCCTGCGAATGCGGTCTGCGGCCGAGATGCAGATCTCGTCCTCCCCGTAGCCCGTGTACTGGCCCGACGCCTCAGACAACGCCTTTAATATGGCGGGATGACAGGACTCGCTGTAATCGTTTGTGAAACTGTACAAAGAAAAACCTCTCCTTTCAGTAACCTCAGCTTATTATATCGCAAAAAATTGGCAAATTCAATAAAATACTAAAGTCATCACATTCGCCGCTTTTACCTCGTTCTTATTGACGCGGGCCGTCAATGCGTATAAAATTAGACCGACAGGAGGTGGCTAAATGTTCAAAATTACTGTAAATGAAGGCTGGTGCAAGGCCTGCGGAATCTGCGCCGACTACTGCCCGAAAAAAGTCTTCGACTTCAAGCCGGAGCACCCCGTGACGCCGGCCCGGCCGCAGGACTGCATCGGCTGCGGCATGTGCGAGCGCAGATGCCCCGACTTTGCCCTGGAGGTGACCAAGCAGTGAAAATATTTACGATGGGAAACGACGCCATGACGCAGGGCGCCATTGCCGCCGGCGCCCGTTTTTACGCCGGATACCCCATTACGCCCTCCTCGGAGGTCGCCGAATTGTCGTCCCAGCGGCTGCCCCAGGTCGGCGGCATCTTTGTCCAGATGGAGGATGAGCTTGGCAGCATCGCGGCCGTCATCGGCGCGTCGGCCGCCGGCAAGAAGGCTTACTCTGCCACCTCCGGCCCCGGATTTTCCCTCATGCAGGAGAACCTCGGCGTCGCCGTCATGGGCGAGGTGCCCTGCGTCATCATCAACGTGCAGCGCTCCGGCCCCTCGACCGGCCTTGCGACAAAGCCGGCCCAGGGCGACTACATGCAGGCCCGGTACGGCACCCACGGCGACCACGGCATCATCGCCATCTCCCCCGCCTCGGTGCAGGAGTGCTACGACTATATGATCACGGCCTTCAATCTGGCCGAGAAATACCGCACGCCGGTCGTCTTTCTGGCCGACGAGGTGGTGGGCCACATGCGGGAGGCCTATGAGCCCTGGACGCCGGGAGAGGGCGACATCGTAAACCGCAAAGCGCCGACCTGTGCGCCCGCCGACTACAAGCTCTACGACTTTACAGGCGAGCCGGACGAGATCGCCCCGATGGCGGTCTACGGCGGCCCCTACATATACCGCATCAACGGCAGCGGCCACGACAACGTGGGCGCCCCCTGCGGCACGCCGGCCAACGCCGACCGCTTTATCCGGCATTATACCGACAAGTTCGAGCACAACCTGGGCGACATCACGATCGTCAACCGCTTTATGCTTGAGGATGCCGACATTGTCATCGTCACTTTCGGCTGCTCCACAAGACCGGCCAAAGCCGCCATGAAGGAGGCCCGCAAGAAAGGCTTCAAGGTGGGCGTGCTGCAAATTGTCACGGTCTGGCCCTTCCCGGCAAAACTTGTCGCCGAGGTCTGCAAAGACGCGAAGGCCGTCATCGTGCCCGAGATGAACCTGGGCCAGATGGCGGGCGAGGTCAAAAAGGCCATTTGCGGCCCCGTCGTGCAGGTCAACCGCGTCGACAGCCTCATCATCACCCCCGGCGAAATCCTCGCCGCAATCGAGGAGGTGGGCAAATGAAACACATGGACTATCTGAAGGTGGGCAAGTTCCCGCTCTTCTGGTGCCGCGGGTGCGGCAACGGCGTCGTGCTGGGGGCCATTGTGCGGGCCTTTGAGCAGCTTGAGATGACCCGCGAGAACACGGTGGTCGTGACCGGAATCGGCTGCTGGGGCAAGGTGGACGACTATGTGACCACCAACTCCTTCCACGGCACCCACGGCAGGGCCCTGGCCTTTGCCACCGGCATCAAGCTCGCAAACCCCGCCCTTGACGTCGTCGTCCTCATGGGCGACGGCGACGGCGCCACCATCGGCGGCAACCACTTCATTCACGCCTGCCGCCGCAACATCGACGTGACGGCCATCATGGTCAACAACTACAACTACGGCATGACGGGCGGCCAGTACTCCGGCACGACCCCCGAGGGCGCCACGACGACGACCAGCCGCTACGGCCACATTGAGCAGCCCTTTGACATCTGCGAGCTCGCCAAAGCCGCCGGCGCCCCCTTTGTGGCGAGGTCGGCCGCGGACGACCCCGTCGGCCTGCAAAAGCTCATTGTCGAGGGCATCAAGAAAAAGAGCATGGCCTTTATAGAGGTCATCGCCCCCTGCCCGACCCACTTCGGGCGCAACAACGCCTTAGGCTCCCCCGCCGAAATGATGCGGGCGGTGCGGGAAAAAGCCGTCACCCCGGACAGGGCCGCAAAGATGACGGGCGAGGAGCTCGCCGGAAAAATCATCATGGGAAAA
Source organism: Terriglobales bacterium (assembly GCA_035561375.1). Taxonomy (GTDB): domain Bacteria; phylum Bacillota; class Clostridia; order Oscillospirales; family Feifaniaceae; genus DATMXT01. Next base: position 3,644 of record DATMXT010000016.1, read on the forward strand.
CTGTGCGACCGCGAGGCCGAGGACTACGGCGTCAAGTACGCAAAAATCATTGAAAAGGCAAAGGAGGGGGCAAAATGACCAGATGGGACATCGTCTTCGCCGGCGTCGGCGGACAGGGGCTTTTGTCCTGCGGCAACCTGCTCGGCGAGGCCGCCACAGTCCACTGCGGCCTGAACGCGGCCATGGTGGCCTCCTACGGCGTGGAGACGCGCGGCACTTTCACAAAGGCCGACCTCATCATAAGCGAGGAGGAGATCGACTTCCCCGAAGTCGAGCACCCCCGCCTTGTACTCTGCCTCCACCCCGTGGCCTACGAGCGCTACGTCTCGTCGGTGGGCGAAGACGTCACCCTCATTTACGACAGCTCGCTTGTCACACCCGGTCCCTCCAGGGCCGCACAGTTTGGCTACCCGATTTCGGAGACAGCCGAGAAGGCGGGCAGCCTCACGAGCGCCAACATTCTGGCCATCGGCATCCTCATCGGCAAATTCGGGCTGCTGCCGGAGTCCGCCGTCGAGGCCGTCATTGCGGGCTCCCGTCCCAAAGCCGCCGCCCGCAACCTCGCGCTTTTCCGTCAGGGCGTCGAAATGGCGAAATAGCCCCAATATGTCCCCGTCAAACGACAACGCGGCCGTCCTCTTAAAAGAGGACGGCC
>DATMXT010000017.1:0-15472 GCA_035561375.1 Terriglobales bacterium
AGTTCACGCCGGAGGGCAAGCCGTTCTTGCACATGTATGTCGAGCTCACGGCCGCGGCGCTGATGAACGTCGCCGTCAGCCGCGAGATTTTGCGGGACCAGCTTTCAATTTATTTCAAATACATTGACAGCGACTATAAGGATTTAAAGAAAATTCTCGGCATGGACCCCCTTGAAATTACGGTTTTGCGCTGCGGCGCCTTCGAGAATTACACCCGCAAGACCGGCAGGACGCTGCGCCGGCTGAACCCGCCGGCGCACGAGCTCAAAGAGCTCGTCGCGCTTCAGGAGACTGCCCCCGTCGCGGTGGGAAGGGGGCGGCTGATGTGAACAGCTTCGCCTACATACCCATCACGGCGCTGTGCTGCTACCTCTTCCTGCTCCTGGCCTTCCTCGCGGCGAAAAGGACCAAGGTCACAAACGACTTTGTCTTCATGCTGATTTGCTGCGTGCTCTGGACCGGCGGCTCGTTTTTCATGCGCCGGCTCTACTGGCCGTCGCCCCAGTTCTGGTATCACATCTCCATCTGCGGGCTCATCCTCTTAGCCTATGCCTTTTTCATCTTCGTGCGGGACTTCTCGAGCACAAAGCCGCGCAGGCTCGACTTGCTGTGGCTCTCCCTGCTCTGCGCCGTCGCCGTCGTCAACATTTTCACCGGCTGGTTTTTGGCCCCGCCCGAGATTGTCATGCAAAACGGAGAGCCCATTTTCGTCTATCACACATCGCTCGGCTTCCTCGCGCTTGCGGCCATCCTGCTCATCGTCATCTCCCGCATGGTCATCATCATCGCCCATTTCTCGCGGCGCGACGAGGTCAAGCGCAGGGCTTTCACGCCGGTCTTCGCGGGGCTTTTGGCCCTCGTTGCGGGACATCTCGCCCTCATGCTGCCGCAGCTTGCCGGTTTTCCCGTCGACATCGTCTCAAGCGTCGTCTTTGTCATCTGCCTTTTCTACGCGCTCTACCGCCGGCGGCTCTTCAAGCTGACGCTGCTGGTCTCCAAGGGTGTGTGCTATCTCGCGACCGGCATTCTCTCGGTCGCCATTTTCCTGAACCTCGTCACGCCGCTGCGCAACTTCATTGACGACCACATCCCCGCGGTCGGCGACAACGACGTCATTTTCATCGCCATTCTGTTCTCCTTCATCACGGTCATGATTTACGCCGCCATGAAGCGGTTTGTCGACAGCGTCTTCATCAAAGACGAAATCGCCCGCGCGCAGGTGCTGCACGCCTTCAGCGCCTCGGTGGCGCGCAGCCTCGAGTTCTCCGAAATCATGGAGGAGATCGTCGCCGTCATCAAGCGCACGCTGCCGCTTCGAAAAGTGTACGTCTGCGTCGAGAGCAACGACGGCTCCTGCTACAAAATCGCCCACAGCGAAAATCCGCTGGACGACTGCCGGCTGCGGCTCGACGTCGACAACCCCATCATCGGGGTGCTGCGGGAGAGCGGCGAGTGCCTCTTCATGGAGGAGTTCCGCTGCCTGTCGGCCTATAAGTCCATGTGGGACGAGGAAAAAAGAGAGATTTCGCAGCTCGGCATCGAGTGCATCGTGCCGCTGTGCGACGACGGGGCCTTAGTCGGCATGGTGCTGCTGACCGAAAAGGAGCGCTCGGCAAGCTACACTTACGACGACATCACGTTCCTGACCTCGGTCGGCTCCATCGGCTCCATTGCGGTCAAAAATTCGCGGCTCTACGAGCGGGCCCGGCTGGAGGCCTGCACCGACGAGCTCACGGGGCTTCTAAACCGCAAATATTTCCTCGAGACGCTGCAGCGCGAGTTCGAGGGGCGCAAGGAGCGCTCGCTGGCCTTAGTCATTTTGAACCTCGACGACTTCAAGCTCTACAACCAGCTCTACGGAAACCGCGAAGGGGACATCCTCATTTGCAAAGTGGCCGACATCCTGCGGGCCACGGTCGGCTCAAATGGGCACGTCGCCCGGTACAGCGGCAAGGAGTTTGCCATCATCCTGCCCGACTATGACCTCTACGGGGCCAAGAGCATGGCCGAGATCATAAGAGCGCAGGTCGCCGACATCAACCGCGACAACCCGGTTTTGGCCTTGAAGCCCGTCACCATGAGCGGCGGCATCTGCGCCATTCCGTACGGCGCCTCCACCCCCAAGGAGCTGGTGGAAAACGCCGACATGGCGGTCTATCAGGTCAAGCGCAGCGGCAAAAACGCCATCAGGCTGTCGACCGGCGGCACAAGCCCCGGCGACGCGGCGCCCCCCAAGGAGGCCCACCGCTCCGACGTCTACTCCGAGTACGCCTCCACGATTTACGCCCTCACGGCCGCCATTGACACCAAGGACCACTACACCTTCAGCCACTCCAAGAACGTCGCTTACTACGCCGCCGAGCTCGCCTACGCCTGCAACATGAATGAGGACATGGTCGAAATCGTCCGCGAGGCCGCGCTGCTCCACGACATCGGCAAAATCGGCATCAACGAGCAGATTCTCAACAAGCCGGGCTACCTGACCGACCCCGAGTATCAGTCCATGAAAAACCACGTGGAGAACTCGGTCGGCATCATCAAGCACCTGCCCTCGCTCGACTACGTCATTCCGGCCGTCATCGGCCACCACGAGCGGTACGACGGCCGCGGCTACCCGAGAGGGCTCGCGGGCGAGGACATTCCGATTCTGGCCCGCATTCTCTGCGTTGCCGACTCCTTTGACGCCATGGTCTCCCACAGGCCCTACAAGCGGCCCTACCCCGTCGAGCACGCGCTGCGGGAGATCGAGGCCCAGGCCGGCCTGCAGTTTGACCCCAAGCTCGCCCCGCTCTTTGTACGGCTTGTCAGAGAGGGGAAAATCACCCCGATTCTGACCGACATCGAGCTGAAAATCGTCAACAAATAATAGAAGGGCCCCGCCAAATGGCGGGGCCTTATGCTTGTCCCACGGTTGAATCCCTTGCGCGTTTGTGATAAAATAAAAATCAATCGTAATGCCGTAAACCTGAGGGGGAGCCGCCGTTGCCGCTCATTGAAGGCCGCAAACTCAGCAAGACATACAACCTGGGCGAAAGTCCCGTCTACGCGCTCAGGGAGACCAGCTTTTCCATAGAGGAGGGCGAGTTCATCGTCGTCCTGGGGCCGTCGGGCTCCGGCAAATCGACGCTGCTCAACATCATCGGCGGCATGGACGCGCCGGACTCGGGCGAGCTCCTGTACCGCGGCGAGCGCATTGACGGTATGGGCGAAAAGGCGCTTGCGGCCTTTCGCCGCCGCTCGGTCGGCTTTGTCTTCCAGTTTTTCAATTTGATTCCGGGGCTGACAGCCGAAGAGAACGTCCGGCTTGCGGCCGACATCGCCGAAGACCCGCTCGACACCAAAACCCTCGTGGAGCAGGTGGGGCTTGCGGACCGGGCCGGCCACTTCCCGTCCCAGCTCTCGGGCGGCCAGCAGCAGCGGGTGGCAATCGCCCGCGCCATCGTCAAAAACCCCGACCTGCTCTTATGCGATGAGCCGACGGGGGCCTTAGACGTCGCGACCGGGGTCGGCGTGCTGGAGCTTTTATGCGACTTTCACCGGATGTACCATAAGACGGTGCTGCTCATCACCCACAACTCGGCCATCGGCCGGCTTGCAAACCGGGTGTTTTACATGAAGGACGGCCGGGTGGACAAAATTGTCGTCAACGACCACCCGGCAACCCCAAACGAGGTCGAGTGGTGATGCTGCGGCGCAAGCTGTTTCGGGACATTCGCCGCTCGGCCGGGGCCTACTCGGTCTGCGCCCTGCTGTGCGCCGTGGGCTTTCTCAGCTACGCCTGCATGGTCATTGCGGCGCAGGCCGTCATCACCTCGCGGGCCGAATATTACCGCACCACGGGCTTTGCGGACTGCTTTGCGACGGTGCTCGGCGCGCCAAAAGCCGCCCTGCGGCAAATTGAGCGGGTCGACGGGGTCGCGGCGGTCGACGGCAGGCTGTCGGCCCTCGCGACCGTGCGCGGCCTTGGGGATGAGGACAGCGAGCCGGAGCTCTTGCTCTGCGCCATCCCGCGGGGCGAGCTCAATATGCTCTCGCTGCTGTCGGGCTACGTCCCGGCCGCGGGGGAGGACGGCATTTTGCTCTCGGGCCAGTTTTCGGAAGTCTGGGGGCTCACGCAGGGCAGCCTGACCGTCCGCATTGCGGGGCGCACCCGCACCCTTCCGGTCGCCGGCGTCGCCGAGAGCCCCGAGTTTGTCTACATCGTGCGAAACGCCTACGACATCATGCCCGACCCCAAAAAATACAGCTTCGCCTTTGTCGACGAAAGCCTCCTCGAGGGCATGACCGGCAAGGCCGGAACCGTGACCGACATCGCCTTTACGCTCGCCCCGGGCGTCACTTTTTCGGATATTGAAGATAAAGTGCGGCAAATTTTAGAGCCCTACGGCCTCTCCTCCCTTGTGGACAGAGCGCAGCACAGCTCGGCCGCCATGCTCGACTCGGAGTTAAAGCAAATTGAAACCATGGTCACAAGAGTGCCGCTGCTCTTTGTCGGGGTGGCGGGGCTCATCCTCTTCATCACGCTGCGCCGGCTCATTGAAAACCAGCGCGGCCAAATCGGCACCCTGAAGTCCTTTGGCTACTCCTCCACCGAGGTACTGCTGCACTACACGAGCTACGGCTTTGTCGTGGGGCTTGCGGGCGGCATTCTCGGCAGCATCTTTGGGTGTCTTTTGGCCGGGCAGGTGACAAAGCTCTACGAGGACTACTTCAGGCTGCCGACCTTGGCCGACGCCCCCATTTTTTCGCTGCCGGTCGTGACGGCCGGCACGGTGGCGGGGGCCCTGCTCTGCTCGGCCGCCGCCATGCTTGCCGCCCGCTCGGTCTACTCGCTGCGCCCGGCCGAGGCGCTGCGCCCCCGCCCGCCCGTCGCGGCGGGGCCGACGCCTGTCGAGCGCATGCCCTACATACTGGCACTTTTCACCACCCAGGGCCGCGTGGGGCTGCGCAATACCTTCCGCAGCCGCCGCCGCTCCATCGCCACCGTCGTCGGCGTCGCCTGCGCCTACATGATTTTGGCCGTCATGCTCTCGATGTATTCGATTGTCGACGCCTTTATGTTCGACCAGCTTGAGCTCATGCAGCGGCAGGACGTCAAAGTGGGATTTTTGCGCCCGGTGGCGACGGCCGACGCCCTGCGGGTGGCCCGCATGGCGGGGGTGACCGAGGCTGAGACGGCGGCCGAAGCGCCGGTGCAGCTCTTTTCGCAGCAGGAAAAGCGGGACGTCACCCTGATGGGCCTGCCGGAAAACGCCAAGCTCTACCGCCTCCTCGACAAAGAGGGGGGCCGCATCGGCCTGTCGGACGACGGCATTGTGCTCTCCGACCACCTCGCGTCGCTCTTAGGGGCGAAAGCGGGCGACCTGCTTGAGATGAAGACGCTCTATCCGACTGAGAAAACGACGCGGGTCAGAGTGACCGGCATCGCCTCCATCTACATGGGGGCCTCGGCCTATACGACGCTCCGGGGCCTTGCCCGCATGACGGGCTACGGCGACGCCGCGACCATGCTGCTCGTCAAAGGGGACGAGGCGGCCCTCATGAAGCTCTCGGACGCCCTCGACGGGGCCGTGGCCGTCGCCACGACCGAGAGCCGCCCCGCCATGGTGCAGACTTACAGGGACCTGCTCGAGAGCTACAACGGCATGCTCTGGGTCATGGTGCTGCTCGGCGTAGCGGTGGCGGCCTCGGTCATTTATGCGGCGGGGCTGGTCACCTTTGAGGAGGCGCGGCGCGACATGGCCATTCTGAAACTCATCGGCTGTAACTCGAAAGAGGCCTTTGAAGTCATTTCGGTCGAGCAGTGGCTGGTGTCCATCCTCGGCATGATGGTGGGAGTGCCCTTTTCAATGGCGGTCAACAATGCCCTCACAAAGGCCATCACGACCGACGTCTACTCCATGCCGCCCATGATTGAGCCGCCGGCGCTGCTCTGGGCGCTGCTGCTCACGGTGGTTGCGCTGGAGCTCTCCAATTTGGCCATTCGCAAAAAAGTGCGCCGGCTCATTCCGGCCGACGTCTTGAAGGACCGGGAATAAAAAGCGCACACTTTGTATTAACGGAGGTGGGGTTCATGCTGGACGGCCGGGCGCTTAAACGGCAAAAGACGCTTGACGGCGTGCTGGGCGAGATCATCTGCGGGGACGCCCTTGAGGTCATGAAAAAGCTGCCCGCGGGCAGCCTTGACCTCGTCATGACCTCGCCGCCCTACAACCTCGGGGACGAGATGCCCTATGCCGAATACGTCAAGTGGCAGCGGGCATGCCTGCGGCAGATGCTGCGGCTCATCAGGGACGACGGGGCCATTTTCTACTCGCAGATTTGGCGGGTGCAAAACGGGCTCATGCAGGACCGCCGCGAGATTCTAAGGGGCATGCCGGTGCGGCAGGTCATCATCTGGAAGAGGGCCGGCGGCGTCAACTTCAACCCCGGCTACTTCCTGCCGACCTACGAGGTCATTTATCTCATCGCGAAGCCCCTCTTTGTCCTCGCCCCCGGCGCAAACGGAATCGGCGACGTCTGGAGCGTCACGCAGGAGCGGCGCAACCCCCATCCGGCCCCCCAGCCGGCCCTGCTGACCGACCGCATCGTCGCGTCGACTTCGGGTAAAACCCTGCTCGACCCCTTTGCCGGCAGCGGCACGGCCGCCGTCTCTGCGCTGCGCCACGGCAGGGACTATATTTTAATTGACAGCGCTAAGGAATACTGCGAAATGGCGGCCCGCAGGCTTATGGGGGACGACTGGGGCGGGTATGACGAGTTCACGCATCAGGAGTCCTTCACAACTTTCGACGGCGAGGCCTGGTGAGCTTATGAGACTTTTTATTGCGGTGCGCTTTTCCCCGCCCGTCATGGATATGCTGGGCGGCGCAATTGAAGCCCTGAGACAGCAGGGGAGGGGCAACTTCACAAGCCCCGAAAACCTGCACCTGACTTTGGTTTTCATCGGCGAATCGTCTGACGTCGCCGGCCTCACATCAGCCATGCGTGCGGCGGCGAAGTGTGCGCCCTTTCACATGGCGGTCGGCGGGAGCGGCCGCTTCGGGAACCTTCACTGGGCCGGCGTCGACAAAAATGAGGAACTGGAGAGCCTTGCCGCCTCCCTGCGGGAGGCCCTGAGGGCGGGCGGCATTTCGTTTGACGAGAAGCCCTTCAAGCCCCACATCACGCTCGCCCGCGAATATCATGCGCCTGTGCCGCCTAAAATCCCCGCCCCCCGCACTGAAATGCGGGTGGAGGCCCTCTCCCTCATGCGCTCGGAGCGGGTGGGGGGAAAACTCGTCTACACCGAGGTCGCCCATGTCCCCCTCATCGGGACTTAAGTGTAAATTTGGAGGAAGTATACATGCCCAAATCATTCTATTGCCCGAGGTGCAACGGAAACCGCTGCCAGCCCATTGTCGAGACCCGCACGACCGGCAAGGACTACTCAGCCGGCAAGGGCTGCTGCGGCTGGCTCGTCTTCGGCCCGGCGGGGCTGCTCTGCGGCCTTTGCGGCGAGGGCAAGGTCACCGAGAGCAAGACCTACTGGATGTGCCCCGACTGCGGCCGCAAGTTCAGGGCATGACGGCCCCAAGCCCCGCCGACAGGCGGTGGATTGCCGCCATGGAGTGGGGGAGCCGGCTCGGGTGCCATCAGCTGCCGGAGCGCTCTATCTTTATCAAGGGCTACCAGTTCCCCTTATGCGCCAGATGCACCGGCGTTGTGGCGGGGACGCTCATTGCGCTTCCCGTCTTCTTTTTTTGGCGCGCCCCGCCCGCCCTCTGCCTTGCCCTTTGCGGGGTCATGTTTTTGGACTGGCTCATACAGCGCACCGGCGTCTTAATGTCCACAAACGCCCGCAGGCTTGTCACTGGGCTCATGGGCGGTTTTGGCTGCACGACATTGGAGCTCTGGGTGCTTTTCTGGCTTTTTAAGCTCATTTAAAAAAAAGGCCCCGTCCACGGGCGGGGCCTTTTCTCATAATCGTCACCCAAAGAAGTCCATGAGCTGGCCGATTAAAACGACGACCATTCCGGCCGGAACCACATATTTAAAGCAGACGTCAAAGAAGGTTTCGTAGCGGAACTTCGCGCCCGAGAGCTCGCACTCCTCCTTGATGGTCTTGGTCTTAAAGACCCAGCCGATGAGCACGCTCATCAGCAGCGCCCCCAGCGGCATCATGACGCCCTCCGACACCATGTCGTAGAGGTCGAGCCAGCAGTCGTTCCAGCCCTTGACGGCGAGGTTAAAGAGCTCAAACGGGGCTTTTATCGTCGCGCCGCCGCTGCCTAAAGCGTCGAGCGCCACGGGCAGGCCGATGAGGAAGATGACGCCGGCGTACCCGAGCGTGACCGCGACGCGGTTGGCGTCCCGCCCCTTGTCGAGGTTGCGGTCGAGCTGATAGGTCGTGCAGACTTCGAGGAGGGAGATGGAGGAGGTGAGGGCCGCGATGAAGACGAGGAAGTAGAACAGGAAGCCCATCATGTTGCCAAAGCTGCCCATGTTGGCGAAGACCTGCTGCATCGAGACAAAGAGCAGCCCGGGGCCCCTGGCGTAGTCAATGCCAAAGGCCGCGCAGGCCGGCATGACCGCCATTCCGGTCATGATTGCCATGAGGGTGTCGGCCGCCGGAATGATGAAGGCGTTCTTTTGAAGGTCCTCTTTTTTGTCGAGGTAGGAGCCGTAGGTCATCATGCAGCCCATGCCAAGGGAGAGCGAGAAGAACATCTGCCCGGCCGCGGTTTTGAGTACGCCGAAGAAGTCGGTGCCGAGTACCCTGAAATCCGGCTTGAACATAAAGGCGTACCCGGCGCCGGCCCCCGGCTGAAACGCGACGTAGATGATGACAAAGAGCAAAATCCCGGCGAGCGCCGGCATTGCGATGACCGAAAACTTCTCAATGCCGCCCTTGATGCCGCCCATGACGATGATGATATTCAAAATCATGAAGAGGGCGTAACAGAAAATGAGCCCGCCCGTGTCGTAGAGCAGGTAGCCGGAAAACCCATAGATTTTTCGACATTCTGTGCAAAAAAGCCCCGTCAATGACGAGGCTTTTTTGCCAAACAAGCAGGCAACACTTCTTGACAGCGACAAATCTCTTTTGGGAGAAAAACCGCGGCTCCGCTTACCGCGGCGTAGGAGGCCCAAAAGACTGCTGTGCTCAGTGTTTCGCGCATCGGCCCCGCAGCCATGGCTGATGGCTGACAGGGGACGGGAGCGCAAGTGGAGAGAAGCTATTGGAGGTTAGCTACCGCTAACTGTTCATATAATACCACGCAGGTAGGAATTTGTCAAGCGGGTTCAAAAAAATTTTTTCGGACTTTTTTTAGGGGCCGTATTCAGTTGCGCAGGCTGTTGATGGGGGCCGGAATGCGCCCGCCGCGGGCAGCAAACGCCTCGGAGGAAAACCGCGAGACCGGCATGACCGGAGCGCCCCCCAGGAGGCCGCCAAACTCCACATAGTCGCCGACCGCAAGGCCGCAGGCGGGGATGATGCGCACCGCCGTCGTCTTGCCATTGATCATGCCGATGGCGGCCTCGTCCGCGATGATGGCCGCAATCGTGGCGGCCGGCGTGTCGCCCGGCACCGCAATCATGTCGAGCCCCACCGAGCAGACACAGGTCATGGCCTCTAACTTTTCAATCGTGAGGCTGCCGCGCTGGACGGCGGCAATCATGCCGGCGTCCTCGCTGACCGGAATGAAGGCGCCCGACAGGCCGCCGACGTGTCCCGAGGCCATGACGCCGCCCTTTTTGACGGCGTCGTTTAAGAGCGCCAGCGCCGCCGTCGTGCCGGGGGCGCCGCAGCTCTCAAGTCCCATGAGCTCCAGAATGTCGGCCACGCTGTCGCCGACGGCGGGGGTCGGGGCCAGTGACAGGTCAATGATGCCAAAGGGCACATGGAGGCGCTCGGAGGCCTCCTTGGCCACGAGCTGGCCGACCCGCGTGATTTTGAAAGCCGTGCGCTTGACGGTCTCGGCCACGACGTCAAAGGAGGCGCCTGCGCAGCCCTTCAGCGCGTGGGCCACGACGCCGGGCCCTGAGACCCCGACGTTGATGACGCACTCGGGCTCGCCCTCCCCGTGAAAGGCCCCGGCCATGAAGGGGTTGTCCTCCACGGCGTTGGCAAAGACCACGAGCTTGGCGCAGCCAAAGCCGTGGCTGCCGGCGGTTGCGAGGGCCGTCTCCTTGACGACCTCGCCCATGCGCCGCACCGCGTCCATGTTGATGCCGGCGCGCGTCGTCGCGACGTTGACCGAGGCGCACACGAGCTCGGTCGACGAGAGCGCCTCGGGAATGGAGTTGATGAGGGCGGTATCTCCCGCCGTAAAGCCCTTGTGCACAAGGGCCGAGTAGCCGCCGATAAAATTGACGCCGACCGCCTTTGCGGCCGCGTCAAGCGCCGCTGCGATTTTGGCGTAGTCCTTGGAGCGGCAGGCCTCGGCCACCATGGCGATAGGCGTCACCGAAATGCGCTTATTGACAATCGGAATGCCGAATTCGTGCTCGATCTCCTCGCCGACCGGCACCAGCCGGGCCGCGAGCCGCGTGATTTTGTCATAAATTTTGCGGCAGCAGGCGTCTATGTCCGGGTGGGCGCAGTCGCGCAGCGAGATGCCCATCGTGATGGTGCGCACGTCGAGATGCTGCTGGGAGATCATCTCGTTGGTCTGCATGATGTCGGATATGTTGAGCATGATTTGTCCCCTTATATTCTGTGCATGGCGTTGAAAATCTCTTCGCGCTGAATCGTGATGGACAGCCCGCGCGCCTCGCCCGCCTGGAGCAGGTCGCGGCGCAGCTCGTCAAAGGGGACGGAGCTCGTCGCGAGGTCGACCAGCATGATCATTGCGAAATATTCCTGCATCAGCGTCTGGCTGATGTCCATGATGTTGACGCCGTGGTCGGCAAGATAGGTCGTCACAAGCGCCATGATGCCCACGGCGTCCTTGGCGACGACGGTTACAATAGCCCGCATAATGGTTACCTCCGAAAATTGTTCAGTCAATTGAATAGAAAAATGGGGTCATTTAAAATGTAGTCGGCGATTTGCCCGATGTCGTCAAGCCCAAACCGGACAGTGTAGCCCTCCACCGGCGCGTCGGCCGCGACGGCGGCGTAGGGGAGGGGCGGCAGCGCGTTGCCGCAGGCCCTGCGGCAGAGGCCGATTTTGGGCACTTCCTCACCGCCAAAGCCCTCAACGAGAATGACGTCAACGTCCTTAATTCGGTCAACCATGTCCCATAGCGTCAGCGGCCGCGTCTCAACCATGGCCGACTTTTCGGCCGAGACGATGGCCGACACCGTCGCCCCAGCCTTGGTAAAGCGCCAGGAGTCCTTGCCCTCACGGTCAATGTCAAACCGATGGGCGTCGTGCTTGATGACGGCCACCCGCAGAGCGCGTGCCGTAAGCTCGCCAATCAAACGCTCGATCAGCGTCGTCTTTCCGGTGCCGGACCTGCCCACAAAGGAGACGATCCGCATATTCCACGTCACCTCACTTCAAAAAGCGCCTTTTTTGATAACTCTACTATTATACCGGCAGGGGTGCCCCGGCGCAACAGCTTTGCGAAAAAAAGGGCAACCGCTTTGATGACGGCTGCCTTTTTGATTGCGGTGTTCAGCGGTTTTTATTCTTCGCGCCCGTTTTGGTCAATCAACGTGACGGCAAGACAGGACAGCCCGATTCCGAGCATCGTCATTTGCGAACTCGTGACGGCCTTGTTTAAAATGGACGTCACGGTCACCGCAACCCCCATGGCCATCGCGACCGCCCGGAAGACGAGGTCGACAATCCGGCCGAGCTTCTCTTTTGCGTCGCCCCGCTCGCCCGACTCCTTGACCTGCATGAGCTCGTCGACCGAAATCGAAAAGACCTCGGCGAGCTTTGGCAGCGAGCCTATGTCGGGGCAGGAGAGGTCCCGCTCCCATTTGGAGACGGCCTTGTCGGTCACGCTCATTTTTTCGGCAAGCCCCGCCTGTGTCATCCCATGTTCTTTTCTAAGGGTTGAAATCATCATACCGAGTGTCTGCTTTTTCATATCGAAAACCTCCGACTGTTTGATGATTCAAGTCTATCAGGCCGCGGATGAACACTCAACCGACCGTCAGTTTAGTTTTGTAAGCGCGTAGTTAATCTCCGTTGAGAAGAAGGATAAGCACATTATATCAATTTTAACCGCGTTTTGTCCATCTGTTACCGCATATTACGCCCCCTCGCGGGGCGGGAATTTTCGAAAAACTGTTGCAAAGCCGCCCGGAATAGTGTATACTGAACAAGCTCTAAGGAGGCATAGCTCAGCCGGGAGAGCGTTCGCCTCACACGCGAAAGGTCACAGGTTCGAGCCCTGTTGTCTCCACCAAAAAAACACCGACGTGAGAACACGTCGGTGTTTTTTTTATCATGCGCTTTACCGGTACTTCTCCATGACCGCCTTGTTGATGCCGACGGGCGGGGCGAGCTCCTCTGGGAGCACCGCGATGTAATTGCGCTGCGCCAGCCGCTCATCGAGCTCGGCGCGGGCCGCTTTGACGGTCTCGGGGCTCACGGCGAGGTCGAGCGCCGTCGCCGCGATGATTTTGGCGGCGGTGTTCATGGCCTTTTTCCCGATGGGGCTGCCGGCGCAGGAGGCGACAATCCAGTTGTGCCAGCCGACTCCGGCCGGGGCCATCGTGACCCACAGGATGACATAGGGGACGTCCCAGCTGTACTCCGACGTGTCGCAGACGCCCGAGCTGCCCCCGCCAAAGGGCCAAATCGCCTCGTCAAGGCCGGTCTCGGGCGCCCCGACTTCCCGCTGCATGGCTTTGACAAACGCCTGCTCTTCTTCGGTGAATTTGGGCGCGCCTACCTCCTCCAGATTCCTGTGCATGACTTCGGCCAGCACTTTATTCGGAATTTTGTCGTGGGTCGCCGTGATGAGCTCTTTTTCAACTGTGGTCTCAGTGGCAAGCGCAGCCCCTTTGGCGCAGTTGTCAATTCGCTCCATGACCTCGACCATGAGCTCGGTCTGGTCAAACCGGCCGACATACCACGCGGTCGTGCGGTCGGGGACGACGCTCGGAAACTCCGGCCCGACGTCTGAAAATGTATAGTTGACGGTGTTGGCCGCCTCCGGCCCCAGGGTGGAGGGGCGGATATGTTCGCGCAGCAGCTCCACGGCGTGGGCCTGGAGCATGGCGGCGTCCAGGGTGCTGCGCCCGAACCACGGGGAGTTGCCGTGGGCCGTCTTGCCCTTGAAGTGGTATTTCACGTTGAAATAGGCGTTGCAGACGTCGTAGTCGGCCCGGTTGTAATTCATGGGGTGCCAGTCGAGCAGCACGTCAACCCCCTTGAAGAGCCCGGCTCTGGCCATAAAGGGCTTGCCGATGCAGAGCTCCTCGGCCGGAGTGCCGAAGACTTTCAGCGTGCCGGGGAGCTTCTTTTCCTCTAAAAGCTGTTTTGTGGCGATAGCCGCATAAATGGCCGTCGTCCCGAGCAGGTTGTGGCCGCACCCGTGCCCCGGCGCCCCCTCGCGCAGAGCCTTTTTCCCGGTCCCGACTTCCTGCGACAGGCCGGGCAGGGCGTCATATTCGGCGGAAAAACCGATGACGGGGCCGCCCTTACCCCAAGTGGCGACAAAGGCCGTCGGCATGCCGGCCACGCCTTTTTCCACCGCAAAGCCGTATTTTTCAAGCAGCGCCATGAGCTTTGCCGAGGACTTTTTCTCCTCCATGCCAAGCTCGGGATTTTGCCACAGGAAGTCGGCAGCCTCGTCAAAGGGCGCGCCGTTTTTGTCAATCCAGTCGTAAATAAACTGCTTCATGTTCGCTCTGTCCATGTCTTCTCACCTTTCAGCCGGTTTTACCGGTATTTGTCCATGACCGCCTTGTTGATGCCGACGGGCGGGGCGAGCTCCTCCGGGAGCACCGCGATGTAGTCGCGCTGCGACAGCCGCCCGTCAAGCTCAGCCTTTGCCGCCTTCACAAGGGCGGGGTCGGCGACGGCGTCGAGCGCAGTCGCCGCAAGCACTTTGGCCGCCGTCTTCATGGCCTTCTTGCCGAGGGGACTGCCGGCGCAGGAGGCGACAATCCAATTGTGCCAGCCGACCCCGGCCGGGGCCATCGTGACCCAGACCGTGGCGTAGGGGACAAACCAGCTGTACTCCGAGGTGTCGCAGAGCACTGAGCTGCCCCCGCCAAAGGGCAGGATGGCCTCGTCAAGCCCGCTCTCCTTAACGCCCATCTCTTTTTGCATGCGGCTTGCAAACGCCTGCTCTTCCGGCGTGAATTTCGGGGCGCCTATCTCCTCCAGATTCCTGTGCATGACCTCGGACAGCACCTTGTTCGGGAGCTTGTCGTGGGTCGCCGTGACGAGCTCTTTTTCCACCGTCGTCCCAGCGGCAAGCGCCGCCCCCTTGGCGCAGTTGTCAATGCGGGCCATGACCTCGACCATGAGCTCGGTCTGGTCAAACCGGCCGACATACCACGCGGTCGTGCGGTCGGGGACGACGCTCGGGAACTCGGGCCCGACGTCGGAAAATGTGTAGTTGACGGTGTTTGCGGCGTCAAGCCCGCACACCGACGGCCGGATATGTTCCCGCAGCAGCTCCACCGCGTGGGCCTGAAGCATGGCGGCGTCCAGCGTGCTGCGCCCGAACCACGGGGAATTGCCGTGGGCCGTCTTGCCCATGAAGTGGTATTTCACGTTGAAATAGGCGTTGCAGGCGTCGTAGTCGGCCCGGTTGTAGTTCCAGGGGTGCCAGTCGAGCAGGATGTCAACCCCTTTGAAGAGCCCCGCCCGCGCCATAAAGGGCTTGCCGATGCAGAGCTCCTCGGCCGGCGTGCCAAAGACCTTCAAAGTCCCGGGGAGCTTTTTTTCTTCGAGCAGGCTCTTCAGGGCGATGGCCGCGTAGACGGCGGCGGTGCCGAGCAGGTTGTGCCCGCACCCCTGACCGGGCGCACCCTCCCGGACCGCTTTCTTTGCGGTCCCGACCTCCTGCGACAGGCCGGGCAAGGCGTCATACTCGGCGCTAAAGCCGATGCAGGGCTCCCCCTTGCCCCAGGCGGCGACAAAGGCCGTCGGCATAGAGGCGACGCCTTTTTCCACCGCAAATCCGTTTTGCTCGAGGAGCAGAGTAAGCTTTGCCGAGGACTTGTGCTCCTCCATGCCGAGCTCCGGATTTTGCCACAGGCTGTCCGCCGCCTCGTCAAAGGGGGCCTCGTTTGCCTCAATCCAGCTGAAGAGCTGCGGTTTGAGTTGCTTTGCTTCCATATGCTTCACCTTTCTTTTTGGTTTTGTATCTCAAAGGTTTACTTTATTTGGGAAAAATGCCATCCATGTCCATATTGCTTTCATTATAGCACACACCCGTATTTTTGCGGGGGGCAAATTTATGCGCAATCGCACTTTTTTTGCGCGCGCATCCGGGCTTGACAAGGCCCCTTTGATTTGCACTGATTTAGCCATTATAAAACCGTATAAAAGGGACAGACCGGAATGAACCGG
>DATMXT010000018.1:0-2025 GCA_035561375.1 Terriglobales bacterium
GCGGCTGACGGGCGAAAATGAGCGGCTCCAAAGCGAAATCGCGCGCCTCAGCGAGGCGCAGGCGCAGGAGGATGCGCGCCGCCGGGAGCTTGCGGCGAGAGCCTCTGAGCTTGCGGCGGCGCGGGACGAGGCCGAAGGGCGCCAGACCGGACTGCGCCGGGAGCTGCGGGAGACGGGCGAGCTCAAAGAGAAGC
Organism: Terriglobales bacterium; assembly: GCA_035561375.1. Lineage (GTDB taxonomy): Bacteria > Bacillota > Clostridia > Oscillospirales > Feifaniaceae > DATMXT01. The sequence goes on from DATMXT010000018.1 coordinate 195, forward strand.
TGGTCAAGGAGCACACGCGGCTTGAAAATAAGCTCGCCGCCATTTCCACCGACTGCAACAACTCGGTTGCGCGGCTGTGGGACGAGTACGAGCTGACGGTGTCGGCAGCCTCGTCCCTGCGCACGCCCGTCGAGAGCCTGACGGCGGCAAACCGCCGCATTTCGGAGCTGCGGGGGGCCATCAAGGAGCTCGGCAATATCAACATTGACGCCATTGAGGAATATAAAGAGGTCAAGGAGCGGTATGAGTTCTACACCGGCCAGATTGAGGACCTCGAGCGGGCCAGAGCCGAGCTCGACACCGTGATCGGCGACCTGACCGGGCAGATGAAGGCCATTTTCGCTGAGCAGTTTAAAATTATCAACGACAACTTTGCCAAGACCTTTTCCGACCTCTTTGGCGGCGGGAGCGCAAAGCTCATGCTGTCGGACCCGACCGATGTGCTGGAGTCGGGCATTGACATCAAGGTGCAGCCGCCGGGCAAGCTCATCAACAACCTCTCGGCCCTGTCGGGCGGGGAGCAGGCGCTGGTGGCCATCGCCCTCTACTTCGCCATTCTGGGCGTGCGCCCGTCGCCCTTTGTCATCTTAGACGAGATCGACACGGCGCTCGACGAGGTCAACGTCGTGCGGCTCGGGAACTACTATAAGAACTTCACCGACAACTCGCAGCTCATTCTCGTCACCCACCGGCGGGGCGCCATGGAGGCGGCAGACCTGCTCTACGGCGTCACGATGCAGGAGAAGGGCGTGTCCAAAGTGCTGCGCATGGACGTCTCGGAAGTGGAAAAACTCAGACTGGAGCAATGACATGGGACTTTTCACAAAGCTGTTTACGGCTTTCAAGAAATTTGACGACGACCTCTTCGACGAGCTCGAGGAGGCCATGATTGCGGCCGACATGGGCGTGGAGGCCGCGATGGAGATGACGGGGCGCCTGCGGGACGAGGCCAGGGCGCGCAAGACGCCGGACGCCGGGGCTTTGCAGGAGCTTTTGGTGGAGCTCATCGCCGAAGAGCTCAAAAATGACGAGCCGGTGCGCCTTGCCACAAAGCCGTCCGTCATCCTCGTCGTCGGGGTCAACGGCGTCGGCAAGACCACGACCATCGGAAAACTGGCGGCGAAATTCGCCGCCGAGGGCAAGAGCGTGCTGCTGGGGGCCGCCGACACTTTCCGGGCCGCCGCCGCAGACCAGCTTGAAATCTGGGCAAAGCGCACGGGAGCGGCCTATGTGCGGCATCAGGAGGGGAGCGACCCGGCCGCCGTCGTCTTCGACGCCATTGCGGCGGGGAAAAGCCGCGGAGTCGACGTCATCATCTGCGACACGGCGGGGCGGCTGCACAACAAAAAGAACCTCATGAACGAGCTCTCCAAAATGAGCCGCGTCGTCGAGCGGGAGCTGCCGGAATGCGATAGAGAAATCCTGCTTGTCATCGACGCGACGACGGGTCAAAACGGCCTCCTCCAAGCTAAGGAGTTCGCCGGCGCCGCGCAGGTGTCGGGGGTTGTCTTGACCAAGCTCGACGGCACCGCCAAAGGCGGCATCGTCATCGCAATCCGCAGGGAGCTGGGACTTCCTGTGCGGTATGTCGGAGTCGGCGAGGGGGCGGGGGACTTAAAGGAGTTTGACCCGCAAGCCTTTGCGGAGGAGCTTGTATGACGGTGCGGGAAATTGTGGTAGCGACCGGAAACCTGGGTAAACTAAGAGAACTTCGGGCGCTTTTGGCGCCGCTTGGCATTACAGTCCGGTCACCTGCCGAGTGCGGCGTCGCGGGACTTGAAGTGGAGGAGACCGGCGAGACCTTTGAGGAAAACGCGCGGCTCAAGGCTGC
>DATMXT010000019.1:0-3045 GCA_035561375.1 Terriglobales bacterium
GATATGGTATTTGCAATTCCATTTCGTGTGCGATAAACTATTTACGTCATTCAGGCTCACTGGATGTCCTCCCTTTGCTTTTTGTTGTGCAGTTGGCTGACCGCACCTCCATATTAGCAAAGGGAGTTTTTCTGTCAACCTTATCGCCATAGGCTTTTTTGAACCACTCGCCCAGCGAGTGGTTTTCCTCTACAAAAACCGGCAGCTCGCGCTGCCGGGTTTTTTATCGCTATGCGTTTTCTTTCCAGGCTTTTGCGACGGCGGCGGCGACCGCCCCCGCCACCCGCGGGTCAAAGGCCGCGGGCAGGATGCAGTCGGCCGTCGGGTTTTCGACCAGCCCCGCAAGGGCGTAAGCCGCCGCCAGCTTCATGCCCTCGGTGATGTCGGAGGCGCGGGCGTCGAGCGCGCCGCGGAAGACGCCGGGGAAGGCCAGCACGTTGTTGACCTGATTGGGGTAGTCGCTGCGGCCGGTGGCCACGACCCTGGCGCCGCCGGCCTTGGCCTCGCCCGGGAAAATTTCCGGCGTCGGATTGGCGCAGGCGAAAATGACGGGGTCTTTAGCCATCGTCGCCACCATCCCGCGGGTCAGGACCCCGGGGGCCGAGACGCCGATAAAGACGTCGGCGCCTTTGATAACTTCGGCGAGGGAGCCCTTTCTCAGTTCTTTATTTGTGATTTCGGCCATGGCGGCCTTTTCGCCGTCAAGCCCCTCGCGGCCCTTCCAGATGGCGCCCTTGCGGTCGCAGAGCACGACGTCACTTAGCCCGCAGGCGATGAGCAGCTTGATGATGGCGATGCCGGCGGCGCCCGCGCCCGAGGTGACGACCCGGATATTTTTTAAGTCCTTCCCCACGACTTTGAGGGCATTGATGAGCCCCCCCAAGGTGACGATGGCGGTGCCGTGCTGGTCGTCGTGGAAAATGGGGATGTCGCAGACTTTTTTAAGCCGGCGCTCAATTTCAAAGCAGCGGGGGGCGGCGATGTCCTCCAGGTTGATGCCGCCGAATGACCCCGCCAGCAGCTCGACCGTGCGGACAATTTCGTCGACATTTTTTGAGCGGACGCACAGTGGTACAGCGTCGACCCCGCCGAAGGCCTTGAAGAGCACGCACTTGCCCTCCATGACCGGCATGCCGGCCTCGGGCCCAATGTCGCCAAGGCCTAAGACCGCCGTGCCGTCGGTGACGACGGCGACCGTGTTCCACCGGCGGGTCAGCTCGTAGCTCTTCGAGAGGTCTTTTTGTATTTCGAGGCAGGGGGCGGCCACCCCCGGCGTATAGGCGAGCGACAGGTCCTCGGCCGAGGCGACCGGCACGCGGGAGACGACCTCAACCTTGCCCTTCCAGTCATAGTGAAGTTCCAGAGAACGTTTTGAATAGTCCATATTGCCTTACCTCCTTTTGTTACGCTATAATCATAGCATACAGGCAAAAAAATGTAAACGAGGTGACCGGCATGGAATTCCGGCGTGAACACGACACGATGGGCGAGGTTTTGGTGCCCGTGGGCAAATATTGGGGCGCCCAGACCCAGCGCAGCCTTGACAACTTCAAAATCGGTGCAGAGAAGATGCCGCCAGAGATCATATCGGCCTTTGCCGCCCTCAAAAAGGCTTCGGCCCTCGCCAACAACAAGCTCGGCAAGCTGGACGACACGCGCTGCGCCCTCATCTGTAAAGTCTGCGACGAGATTGAGGCGGGGGCACTTAACGGCGACTTCCCCCTGGCCGTCTGGCAGACCGGCAGCGGCACCCAGAGCAACATGAACGTCAACGAGGTCATCGCAAACAGGGGCAACGAGGCGGCGGGTGAAAAATTGCTGCACCCAAACGACCACGTCAACATGTCCCAGAGCTCCAACGACACCTTTCCGACCGCCATGCACATTGCGGCGGTGCGGGCAATTGAAAACGAACTGCTGCCGGCCGTCGCCGGGCTGCGGGAGACGCTGCTGCGGCTCGAGCATGAAAACGCCGGCGTCATCAAGACCGGGCGCACCCACCTGATGGATGCCGTGCCCATCGCCTTTTCGCAGGAGATTTCGGGCTGGCGGGGCATGCTTGAGAGCAGCGCCGGGCAGCTGACGGCCGCCCTCCCTCCCCTTCACCGGCTGGCGCTCGGGGGCACGGCCGTCGGCACCGGTCTCAACGCGCCAAAGGGCTTTGCCGAGCTCGTAGCCGGTTATGTCGGCCCCGGCTTTGTGACGGCAGAGAACAAATTCCACGCGCTGACGGCCAAGGACGAGCTGGTCTTCGCCCACGGCGCCATGAAGGGGCTTGCCGCGAACTTGATGAAGATGGCAAACGACATCCGCTGGATGGCAAGCGGCCCCCGGTGCGGACTCGGTGAAATTTTCATCCCCGAAAACGAGCCCGGCAGCTCCATCATGCCCGGCAAGGTCAACCCAACCCAGTGCGAGGCCGTCACAATGGTGGCGGTGCAGGTCATGGGCAACGACGCGGCCGTGGGCATCGCAGCCTCGCAGGGCAACTTTGAGCTCAACGTCTTCATGCCGGTTTTAATCTACAACTTCCTCCAGTCGGCAAGGCTGCTTTCGGACGTCATCCGCTCTTTCAACGAGCGCTGCGTCTGCGGCATTGTGGCCGACCGCGAGGCCATGCGCCGCCACCTTGAGCGCACGCTCATGATGGTGACTTCCCTCAACCCCTACATCGGCTACGAGAACGCGGCAAAGGCCGTCAAGCTCGCCCACTCGCAGCGCATTTCGCTGAGGGAGGCCGTCGTGACCCTCGGATTTTTGACGGCAGACGAATTTGATGACAAGGTGCGCCCCGAAAAAATGGTGTAATTTATAAATGTAATCGCACTATGGACAAAGTGACTCTACCGAAAAAAACAACCCGGCTGCGCAAATACGCAGCCGGGTTGTTTTGGTGTATGCAAAAAATAACGCTCAAACAGCTTCCATATATTCTATTTTTCTTTATCCGCCGGAATTTCCATTCCACATTGACTGCAAAATTGACCGTCAGGCGGTAACCTGCACCCGCAATTGTAACAATATCTAATTTTGGACTGAGCGGGA
>DATMXT010000020.1:0-4669 GCA_035561375.1 Terriglobales bacterium
CATGCAATCAAATGTAACCGTTTTTCGTGCATGAACAGCGCACATTTTTGTGTTTTCTTTCAAGGTGAAAATTGAAGTTTTAGTTAAAAAATGTAGGTTTTTTAAAAGACTTGTTAAGTATTAAAGAACCGCGAAAACACACCCTTTTCGGGGGTTTTCGCGGCTTTGGCGAAATTGACGCTTCTTTTCAAAGTGCAAATTTTAATCCGAACAGACGAATTTTCAATTTTCAGGTTATTTGTTTAAGCTGCCTTAAACTGGAAAGCGTAAACGCTTGTCCGGCTACTTTTTTGCCCATCTTTTCTTGCGGGGCGGGGTGCCGGCGGCCGCCTCCACAATTTTTTTAGCCTCCTCGACCAAGGTGGCCGAAGAAGCCGCCGCCTGCGGCTTTACGATGAATATGGCCTCCTCAAACAAATCGCTGCCCGTATCGCGCACCACCACGACGTTTTTATTGAGTCCGCGCAACATGCCGTCCCTCCTTTTGTCTCTTGCTCCTGCCATAGTATTTTCCCAATACTGGGCGTTTATACCGCATCTGTGCCTGCATAAAGCTGCGGGATTTCACCCCGTTTTCTGGCAAAAAAAGGCTTTGCGTTGCGCCGGACCTGTCGATGTGCTATAATAACCGGGTAGCACCCTTTGCGAGAATTGTTGAAAGAAGGCGCCGATGTCCGTCGCGCCGCCAAAATCAATGCCAAAAAACATGCCGACGCTGACCCTGGCCCCGCTGGCGGGCTTTACCGATAAGAGTTTCCGCGCCCTGTGCCTTGAGCTCGGGGCAGGCGGGGCGACCACAGAAATGGTCAGCGCAAAGGCGCTGGTCTTCGGCGACAAAAAGTCGCTGAAGCTGGCCGAGCCGGGCGACGCCCGGTGCGCCGTTCAGCTCTTCGGCAGCGAGCCCGCCGTCATGGCTGAGGCTGCCGCAATTGTCGCCGCGCTCTTCCCCGCCGCCATTGACATCAACATGGGCTGCCCGGTGCCGAAAGTCGTTTCAAACGGCGAAGGCAGCGCCCTGATGCGAAATCCCGCCCTCATTTGCCGGCTGGTCGAAGCCGCCGGCAAAAGCGGACTTCCGGTGACCGTCAAAATGCGGGCCGGCATTGACGGGGTCAAAAACGCGCCGGAGTGCGCCAGAGCCGCCGAGTCGGGCGGGGCGGTGTCCGTCACGGTGCACGGCCGACTGCGGGAGCAGATGTATCATCCGGGCACCGTCGACATTTCTGTCATTGCGGCCGTCAAAGAGGCCGTCTCCATTCCGGTCATCGCAAACGGCGACATCATGACCCCCGCCGACATGGCGGACATGCTCCGGGAGACCGGGGCCGACGGCGTCATGATCGGCCGGGCGGCGCTCGGCAATCCGGCCGTATTCAGAGAGCTTGCGGGCGGGGCGAAAGCCGAAGTCCCGGAGCGCATGGCGCTCTGCCGCCGGCAGATTGCGGCCATGGTGGCCGACAAAGGCGAAAAACTTGCTATGCGGGAGGCCCGCGCCCACCTGTGCTGGTATTTGAGAGGCATGCGGGACGCCGCGGCCCTGCGGGCCAAAGCCGTGCGGCTTGAGACCCTTGCCCAGTTTGAAGCGCTTATGAAGGAGGTGGAACCTGCGTGAACCGAGCGACCGAGCTTGACGACCTTGAACTGGTTCAGTCGATTGTCAGCGGAAATAAAGGGGACTTTGCGGAGCTTGTGCGCCGGTATCAGCACAAGGTCTACTCCACCGCGCTTCGCATGTGTTGCTCCCGCGAAGACGCCGAGGACATTGCGCAGGAGGTCTTCCTGAAAGTTTACATCGGGCTCCCCCGTTTTCGCGCCGAAAGCAATTTCTCTACATATCTATATAGAGTGGCCATGAACACCGCCATTGACCACCTGCGCCGCAAAGGGGCCATGCCGGACACGACCTCGCTCTACCGCGACAGCGAAGAGGGCGGTTATGTCATTGAGCCGGAGGACCCCGCCCCGTCGCCCTTGGCGGTGCTGGAGGAGCAGGAGCGCAACGCGGTGCTTCGCTCCGCCATTGAGGCGCTGCCCGTCAACCACCGCGAAATGATCGTGCTGCGGGACGTCAACGGCCTGTCCTACGAGGAGATCGGGAAAATCCTGAGCCTCGGCGAAGGGACCGTAAAATCCCGAATTAACCGAGCCCGCGCGCGCCTGCGCCGGGACCTTGCGGCCTTTGGGAACTTTTTTACTCCAAATGAGTCTAATATAGCGGAAAGGGGGTGAGCGGATTGAAACCGCAGGACAATTCGAATATCGGCGACACATGGGAAAACGAGCTGCGGCTTTATGCGCCGCTCACCATTGAAAACGCGCCTGAGGGCTTCGTGGAGCGGGTCATGGCCCGCATTGGCGAGGTCGATAACTTTTCCGTTGTCACGCAGGCCGATACCCCCGCCCCGCGCCGCGCCGGCGGGCGCATTCGGCGCATGTTGCCGATTGCCGCGACGGCGGCCGCGGTCATGCTGCTCTTTGTCATGCCTGCCTTACAGCGGGAGGCGCTGATGGACCAGAGTTTAGCGGAATCGTCGACGCTCTCGGCGCTTGAAAACGCCCCGGCCCCCAAAGCGGCGATGCGGCAGTCCGGCGACGCAGTGCCCGAGGGCGACGCGGCCGAAGGCGAAGCGGTTAAGGGCGAAGAGCCCCAAGGCGAAGCGGTTGACGGGGGAGCGTCCGACACGGCGACCTCCTTCATGGCCCCTTCAAATGTCGGAGCGGCCCCCGAGGAGGGCGCGCCGACCGAGAAGATTATGAACGAAAGCGGGGAGGCCACACCCGACAACGGGCTTCCCACCCCCTTTCAGTCGGCGCTGTCGCGGGGCTACGGCGGTACGCTCGGCGAGGGCAGCGGCGGCAATTACTGTCTGCTCTACGGCGGCGCGACAGGCCGGCCGGCCGGAATCGCGTTTTGCGTGATTCTCGAGGGCGGCACCCCCCCCGAGGATGTGCTGCCGGCCGTGCCGGGCCAGTACCTGATCACATCCACTCAGCTTGAGGCCCTGCTCGAAGCGCAGCCGGAGGGCGTCGTGCCGGTGTATGTCGAGGAGGGGCTGACCCCGACCGCGGCGGTCGGACTTGTCATCATCAAGGAGCCGCCGGCGGACAATTGAAGATGCTTTAAACGCCCGGGCAAAGCCCCGGGCGCTCTTTCATCTGTTTGCGGAGGTATGCCATGGTTTTCGAAGCCGCCCGGCCGCAGGACGCGGCCGAGCTTTCACGTCTCACATACGATTCAAAGAAGTTTTGGGGCTACCCGGACGCGTATATGGCGCTCTGGACGAATGCCCTGACGATAACGCCCGAGTATATTGAGAAAAACACCGTCGTCATGGCGGTGGCGGACGGGGAAATTGCCGGGTATTTCTCCATTACCCGAGAGGGCCCCGAAGAGGTGCTTGAGGTCGGGAATTACCGGATGGCTGGCGGGTTTTTTCTTGACAATCTCTTCATCCGCCCCGAACGTATTCGACAGGGGCTCGGCCGGCAACTGCTCGCCATGGCCCTCGAACACTGCCGCGCACAGGGAGTCACGCTGCTGCATGTCTATTCCGACCCGAACGCCAAAAGCTTTTACGAGGCGATGGGCGCCGAGCATCTGGGCGATGTGCCGACGAAAATTCCCGGCCGCGCCCTCCCCATCATGCTCTTCCGGCTGTAGGCCGGGCAAATTTCTCCACCCTCTTGTTTTTTTTTCCCGTTGTGTTATACTGTTAAACACGGCATATCCGCGGGTGTAGTTCAGTGGCAGAACATCAGCTTCCCAAGCTGAATATGAGGGTTCGATTCCCTTCACCCGCTCCAGAAAACGCCCTGTAACCATACGGTTACAGGGCGTTTTCAACGATATTCGCCTTTGGCGAGTGATATTGCTGCGCAGTGATATCCGGCTGACGCCGGGTGATATTGTCTGCGGACAGTTTAGGGGGCGAATATCATATCACTGCGACCAAAGGGAGTAATATCACTACGAAGTAATATCGCTTTCGCTATGCGGAAATATCGTCCGTGTTCCAAGGCGCGAAGCGCCTCGCGGGCGGGACCAGTCCCCCCGCGTGCCCCCCTGGCCTCCGGCGGGGTTAAGGTAAACGGTGGTCACTTTGGCTTTTTTATTTTCTCGCCTCCCGGCGCGCCCTCCCCCTTTTCGAGCAGCCGCAGGCAGAGCCTGCGGCAGGCGCAGGCCGTCACGGCAAGGCGCAGGGCGGCCACTTCGGGCTCCTCCCCGGGGCTGGGCGCCATTTCGGCCGCCTTTAAAAGCTCCTCTTCATACATCGCCACAAGGCCGTCGTAAAAGGCGGCCGTGTCACCCTGTGGCATCAGCCCGTCGAGCTCTCCGACTGGGAGCACCTGTTTTAAAAGGCAGATGGCGGAAAGCCGCGCCAGGTGCTCGCGCGAATACCGTTTGCCGTCGGGGCGGGGCAGCAGCCCCGACTTGACGTAATTGTGCACCATCGACGAGGTCGGCCCCTCCCCGTCAAGCTGCCGGCCGAGATAGTCGACGACCTGGTCCATGTACAGCGGAATGTCGGGCAGCCGGTCCCAGACGGCCGGCACGCCGGACTCGGGATGTTTCATGCGCTTGTCCTCCTGCTTTTTTTATCAGTATAACCGAAGGAGCGCCTCTTGTAAATACATAATCGTGTTTTTAAAACCTTATTGACAATATTAC
>DATMXT010000021.1:0-3854 GCA_035561375.1 Terriglobales bacterium
ATCGTAAAGCCGTGCGGGCGTTTACGGGTATTTTACCCCGCCCGCCGCTTCCACGCCGGGCAGTCGGCATTTTTAGGCCTTTCTGCCCTCAATCTTTACAAAAAGGGCCGCATAGCGCGGCCCTTTTTGAATGGCATATGATGAAAGGGCTGCTCTTTAGCCTCTCTCGGCGGTGATTTTCTTGCAGACGTCGGCGACCATGTCGATGCCCTTCTTGGTGGCGGCAGCGTCGCCGAAGGAGGAGATGCGCATCCAGCCGTCGCCCGACGGGCCAAAGCCGGCGCCCGGGGTCATGACGACGCCGGTCTCGCCGAGCAGTCTGTCGAAGAACTCCCAGGAGCCCATGCCGCCGGGGCACTTCATCCAGATGTAGGGGGAGTGGGTTCCGCCGATGCACTTGATGCCGACACCCTCAAGCGTGCCCTTGATGACCTTGCCGTTGTTCTTGTAGTAGGCGGTGTTGTCCATCGACTCCTGATGGCCGCTCTCGGAGTAGTAGGCGTTGGCGGCGCACTGGGCGACATAGCCGACGCCGAAGAACCGGACTTCCTTCTTTTTGATATAGAGTTCGCGCAGGGAGACCCGCTCGCCGACGTCGTTCCAGCACTTGACGGTGTGCGGGACGATGCAGTAGGAGCAGCGCACGCCGGTGAATCCGGCCGTCTTGGAGAAGCTGCGGATTTCGACCGCGACGTCCTGGGCGCCCTTGGCCTCAAAAATGGAGTGCGGCTTGTCGCCGGTGATGAAAGACTCGTAGGCGCTGTCCATGATGATGACGGCGTCCCACTTCTTGGCGTAGTCGACCCACATCTGAAGGTCTGCGAGCTCCATGAGGGCGCCGGTCGGGTTGTTGGGCGAGCACAGATAGACGATGTCCACGCCGTAGTCCGGGGGCTGCGGAATGAAGTCGTGGGCCTCGTCGCAGCCGACATAGTGGATTTTGCGGCCCAGCATCATGTTCATGTCGACATAGGCGGGATATGCGGGGTCGGGCACCAGAACCTCGGCGTCCCTCGAGAAAATGTCGGTCAGCGAGTAGAGGTCGGAGGTGGAGCCGTCCGTGATGAAGACGTCCGTAGCTTCCAGCTCAACGCCGCGGGCGTTGTAGTCGTGCTTAATGATGTTGTTGATGAGGAACTCATAGCCGTTGCCGTGGGCATAGCCGTGGAAGGTGGTCTTGTCGCCCATCTCGTCGGCGGCCTTCTTCATCGCCTCAACGACCGCCTTTGCCAACGGCTGAGTGACGTCTCCGACGCCCAGTTTCGTGAGTGACTTGCCGGGGTTCTTATCGAGCCATTCCAAGCCTTTGATGGCGATTGTGCGGAACAGCTTTCCGTCCTTGACATGGTAAAGGGTGCTGTCAATTCTTGCCATACTTTAGATACTCCTCTCAGCTATTTTTATTTTGAAATAACCTGCAAACGATGATGTGCGCATGCGGGTTTGCCCGCAGGGCAAAACGTCGCACGCGCGAGTGCAAATGTACAACAGCCGCCTGCGGCTCTTATACCGTATATTATTATATCAGGTTGCATATTGCTCCTCAACGCTAAAAGTGCCTAAATTATTATGCCTCAATTTGACATTTCCGTCCATGTCTCAATCGTTTAGCAGCGATCTAAAAAACTTTGTGCGCTCGATGTAATCGTCGGTCTTGAAAAAAGCCGACCCGGTGACGATGAGTTCGGCCCCGGCGCCCGCCACCTGCCGTATATTTCCGCCGTTTATACCGCCGTCCACCTCAATCGTGTACTCGTACCCGTGTCTCGTCTTCAGCCGGGAGAGCGCCTCCAGCTTCTCCAGGGCGCCCGGCATGAAGCTCTGCCCGCCAAAGCCCGGATTGACCGACATGACCAGCACGAGGTCAACCTCTCCAAGCAGGTCCTTGATGGCCTCCACCGGCGTCTCGGGCTTGATTGAGAGCCCGGCCCTGACACCTCTGGCCCGAATGAGCCGAAGGACGTCTCCCGGCCGCTCGCAGGCCTCGAAGTGCACCGTGAGAATGCCGGCCCCGGCGTCGACATAGTCGTCGAGATACCGCACCGGGTCGGCAATCATCAGATGCACGTCGAAGAGCATGCTCGTGTGCCGCCGGACGGCCTTGATGACCGGCGGCCCGAATGTGATGTTGGGCACGAACATCCCGTCCATGGAATCGAGGTGCAGCACCTGAATGCCCGCCATGTCGAGCGCCACGACAACGTCTCGCAGCCGCGAAAAATCCGCCGCCAAAAGTGACGGTGCAATGTCGGCCATAATCCCATCTCCTCAGTGTCGAAAATTGCCGAAGTCACATAAAATGGAGTGTGGCTCCGGGCCGCTTTATGATAGATTGGCGGTGGGTCGGCTCACCTGTAACGGGTGGCCGGCCGCCGCCTGCGTGGGCGCCGGGAACTGAAAACACATCGGTTTTGGCGGGCGGATTTCCGCCTGGGCTTTACGCAAACCGCTTGCGAATACATCCAGTATTTGCTGTACGGCAATACTTGCCCAAACGAAAATCCGCTCCGCCAAAACTGCCTTGCGCCTGCCCCGGAGCAATATTCGAGGGATTTTCGTCACGGCGGACACCGCAATGCTTACGCAAAGCAAGGCGGGCAAGGCGAAAAGCGCCGAATAGGGCCGCAGGCAGCTGTGATGCGGGTTCAGTTTCCGGCGCCCATCCTGCCATTGACATAATGGATGACCATGTCCACGGGTTTGACGTTGATGTCGGTGTTGGGCAAAATGATGTCGGCGTTTGCGGCGTATCCCCGCACATACATCTCATACATGGGCTTGACGGTCGTCACATACTGCCGGATGACGCTGTCCACCGTGCGGCCCCGCTCCACAATGTCGCGGCGCAGCCGGCGCAAAATGCAGATGTCTGCGTCGACCTGGACGTAGGCCCGAAGGTCCAGCATGTCCCTTATGCGGGGGTCGTAAAACAGGTGCAGCCCCTCGATGACCAACACCTCCGGCGGCTCCATCGGGACGCCGGTGTGTTTGCGCATGTGGTTTTTGAAGTCGTACTCCTTGAGCTCAATCGACCGCCCCGCCCTAAGCGCCGTGAGGTCGTCGAAAAGCATGTCGAAGTCGTAGGCCGCCGGCGCGTCATAGTTGACGGCCGCCCGCTGCTCGAGCGTCAGCCCGGGGTTGTTGCGGTAATACATGTCGAGCATGAGATACCCCGTCGGGCTCGACAGCCCCTCCACGATTTTTTCGGCAATGGTGGACTTGCCCGAGCCCGACGGTCCGGTGATCCCGATCATATACATCATAGGCGCCCCCTGCCCTTTTTCGGATACTTCATTATAGCCCCATTTTTTGCCGCTTGCAAGCGCTTACAGGGCTTTTCTCGGGGCCGGCAGCGGATTTTCAAGCCGCCTGCCCGTGCGAATCAGGTCGGGTCGCGTCAGCATGACGGCACGGCGGACGGCGTCCTTCCCGTACCGCTCCCGCAGCCGGTCAATGCGCTCTTCAAGGCCCGAAATGCGCATTTCCCGCGCTTCGCGGCCCTCCATGTCGAGCTGCACCGACTCGGCCTCTTTCAATAAGTGGACAGCCCTGACCCCGAGGGCCCGAATGGCCGGCCGCGCCCCAAAGTCCCAGCCGGCGTCAAAGAGCGCCATGGCCGCCTCCAGAAGCTCCCCCGAGCAGGCGGTGGCGGTCTCGAGGGGCCCGTAATACTCCTCCCACCGCAAATCGGCATCCCGCAGCGAAATGCAGACGCCGCCGGCCCGCATGCCGGCCCCCCGCAGCCTTGCCGCCACTTTCTCGGCCATGAGGGTGGCGATGAGCAAAACGTCCTCCCGGCAGACGAGGTCCTTCGGGGTCGTCACGCTGTTGCCGATGCTCTTGGGCTCCCGCCG
>DATMXT010000022.1:0-3039 GCA_035561375.1 Terriglobales bacterium
ATCGGTTTCACCGAGCTGCTCCCGCCCGACAAGGTCAAGCACACCGCCGAGAAGAAGCTGGGCAAAAAGCGCCCGCAGCTGGTCCCGATCAACAACGCCGCGTTCGACAAGGGCATGGAAGTCGGCAAGGCCGCGAAATAACATCAGAATAACTTTGTAATGCGACATGATTGCGGGGCGGACAAAGGCTCCGCCCCGCGCATGCCGCAACAGGTCCCGCACCTTTGGGGTTGTGGAGCTCGAGCGGTCACCAGGCCCCGGCTACACGGCTCCTCTTTTTGTATACCAGAGTACACTAAGGCGAGAGAACATACGCGCCCCCGGCGAAAACCGTCATTACGGATATTGGAGGTCAGGATATGGCGAAAATTGAAATCCGCCCCGAAAACTGCAAGGCCTGCCTGTACTGCGTGCAGGTTTGCCCGAATAAGGTGATTGCGCAGGGGACAAAGGTCAACTCAAAGGGGTACATGTATGTCGTGCCCGTCAATAACGAAAAGTGTGTCGGATGCAAGCTCTGTGCAATGATGTGCCCCGATGCGGCAATCGACGTTTACAAATAATAGCCGGCGGATTTGCGGATAAAGAGCTTAAGGCCAAGGGCTGCCCGTGAGCCGGCTTCAGGTATGTGATAAGCCGGCCGCCGCTTTTTAAGAAAGTGCCGGATGTTTTTTTCAGGGCCGCCATGCCGGCGGCGGCAATGACTCTTGAGCCCGGGCGCCGGCAGGGGATAGAGTATCCGCCTGCCTCACCGTTCGAGCGATATCATGGCAAATGCGCAAACGACGATGTTAAGAGAACCCCGGATTTTCACGGCGCAATTTACGGATAAGTGAGGAGATGGACAGGTGGAGAGAATTTTCATGAAGGGCAGCGAGGCCATTGCGGAATCGGCCGTGCGGGCCGGCTGCCGCTTTTTCGCGGGCTACCCAATCACCCCTCAAAATGAAATCCCCGAATATTTCTCCCGCCGATTGCCTGAGGTCGGCGGCGTCTTTGTTCAAGGCGAGAGCGAAATCGCCTCGGTCAACATGATTTACGGCGCCGCCTCGGGCGGCGTTCGGGCCATGACCTCATCGTCCTCCTGCGGAATCGCGCTCAAAAGCGAGGGAATTTCCTACCTGGCGGCCGCCCGGTTCCCCTGCGTCATCTGCTCGGTCATGCGGGGCGGTCCCGGCTGCGGCGAAATAAAGCCGGCTCAGCAGGATTATTTTCAGGCCACAAAGGCCTCCGGAAACGGCGGGTTTCGCACCCTTGTCTACGCGCCCTCCACAGTACAGGAGGCGGTGGACCTCATGGGCCTGTCTTTTGAGAAGGCCGAACAGTACCGGTACCCGGTCATTTTGCTGGTCGACGGGTTCATTGCCGTCATGATGGAGCCGGTCTCCCTTCCGGCCATGCTCACCGACGAGCGTCTGGCTGAAATTCGCGAAAATGCCGACAAGTGGGCCCTTGGCGGCCGCAAGCCCGGCGAGGGTACGCGCATGCTCGGCTGGGAGGCCGACAAGTCCCTCATGGAGCAGAACATCCGCGAGGCCGCGATGTACGAGGGCTGGAAAAAGACCGAGACCATGGTGGAGGAGTATCTGACGGAGGACGCCAAGCTCATCATCACGGCCTACGGCACCTCCGCCCGAATTGCCCGCTCGGCGGTCGAGGTGCTGCGGGCCGAGGGCCGCAAGGTCGGCCTCATCCGGCCCGTTGCGCTCTATCCCTTTGCCGGGGAGCCGTGGGAGAAGCTGAATTACGAAAAGCTGAAAGGCATACTCGTGGCCGAAATGTCCATTCCCGCGCTCTATGTGGAGGATGTGCAGGCGGCAGTCGCCCGCAGATGCGGCAACATTCGCACCGTCCTAAGCTCCGGCGGAGTCATTCTGACCCGCGACCAGGTGCTGAAGGCGGCCCGCGAAATGCTTCAGTGAGGGGAGGGACCCAAATGGAAAAAGCGTATAAGCGTTCCGACGTGTTATATCCCGCCGGCGTCTCCGGCTTTTGCCCCGGTTGTTTCCACAGCACGGTCCACAAGCTGCTGGCCGAAGTGTTTGAGGAGATGGGGCTTGACCATGACCCGATCTGCGTGTACGGCATCGGCTGCTGCGGACTGGGCGCCTTCTATGTCAAGCTCGACGGACTCTCGGCCGCCCACGGCAGGGCCTGCGCCTGCGCCACCGGCTTAAAGCGCGCCCGCCCCGACAAGCTCGTTTTTACATATCAGGGCGACGGGGACCTTGCCGCCATCGGCCTTGCCGAGACCGTCTCGGCCGCAAACCGCGGGGAGAACTTCACCGTCATTTTTATCAACAACGGCACTTACGGCATGACGGGCGGCCAGATGGCCCCCACCACCCTGCTTGGCCAGAAGGCCACCACCGCCCCAAACGGCCGCGAAGCCGTGGGCCACGGCTATCCGATGCACATGCTCGATATGCTGAGTGTGCTGCCGGCCCCCCGGTATCTCGCCAGAGTCACCTGCACAACACCGCAGAACATCAAAAAAGCCCGTGAAGCCATCAAAAAGGCTTTCCAGAACCAGATTGACGGGAAAGGCTTTTCCATGGTTGAATTCGTCTCCAACTGCCCGACCAATTGGGGGATGACCCCCCTTGAGACCATTCAGTTCATCGAGGAGAACACGCTCAAAGAGTTCCCGCTCGGCGTCATCAGAGACAAGTAAGGAGAATATCAGTGGAGAGAACATTCATGAAAGGCTGCGAAGCCATTGCGGAAGCCGCCGTGCGGGCCGGCTGCCGCTTCTTCGCAGGCTACCCCATCACCCCTCAAAACGAGATTCCCGAGTATTTCGCCCGCCGCATGCCCGAAGTGAACGGCGTGTTCGTGCAGGGCGAGTCCGAAGTGGCTTCGGTCAACATGGTCTACGGCGCCGCCTCAACCGGCACCCGCTGCATGACCTCCTCCTCCTCCTGCGGCATTTCGCTCAAGAGCGAGGGCATCTCCTATCTGGCGGGCGCCTGCCTGCCGTCGGTCATCGTCTCGGTCATGCGGGGCGGCCCCGGCGTCGGCTCCATTCAGCCCTCCCAG
>DATMXT010000023.1:0-4904 GCA_035561375.1 Terriglobales bacterium
GCTATGGGCTGGGCTCAGCCGAGGTCACGGGAGACATCGAGGCCTCAATGTTCAGCACAGGCGTCGATGCGCGCTGGGACTCCGGCCGGGAAATCGGCCCCGGCGCCGTGACCGTCACGGGCAACGTCACGGCCGGCACCGGCGTCATTTCGGAGGGCGGCGAAGTCGACATCACCGGCAACGTGACTTCCACGGGCACTGGCGGCACCGGCGTGTTCTCATCCGACGGCGGCGAGGTCACCGTGACCGGCGACGTGAGCGCGACCGGCGCGGGGTACATCTTCGGCGTGAGGCTGGACGGCGGCGAAAGCATCGGCCGGGTGACGGTGGGGGGCAGCGTGACCGCGCTCCCGCCGGACGCGGACGAGGAGGACTATCCCGTCGGCGTCAGCGTCTATATCGACCGCAGCGGCCTGGGCAATTACGACCCCGAAGGGGAGGAACCCACAGTGGTGACGGTGGAGGGCAATGTGGAGGCAACCCGGTTCGGCTTGTCGGTAAGGGGCGGGCTGGTCCGCGTTTTCGGGAACGTCACCTCGCACAGCACTTTCGGCGTCGAGGTCGTCAACGGGGAGGCCGTCGTGGACGGGGAGATATTCGGACTGCAATACGTGGACGTCGGCAACTCCCCGAGGCTCATAGAAAACCCCTCTTTTATCGATGACAACGGCTACCGGGTCTATCAAAACTACTATCCGGGCTCCGAGACCTATCACATTGTCCGGGTCGGCGGCAGCAGCACCCCGCTCGTCGTGACGAATGCGGCCGCAAGCATCACAACCTCGTCGGCGCGGCTCACGGGCAACGTCGTCTATTCCGGAAGCGGCACCATCACCGAGCGCGGCTTTGTTTACGGGGCGCACGCCGGCCCCACAACGGGCTCCGACACCAAAATCCCGGTCGGCGCGGGCGCCGGCGCCTTTGAGACCACCTTAAGCGGACTTTCCGCCAGCGCCGCCTACTATGTGCGCGCCTATGCCATTTTGAGCGGCGAGGTTGTGTATTACGGCGGCGAAATTCACTTCACCACCCGCTCGCCCTCCACCCCGGGCCCCTCGGGCGGCGGCTCGTCCGCGTCCATGCCCACCGTCGTGACAAATGCGGTGACCGGCGTCACGGCCGCAGGCGCTGCGCTCTCGGGCCGCGTGACCGCAAGCGGCGGCGCGGCGGTGACTGAGCGCGGCTTCGTATACGGCAAAACGGCGAACCCGGCCATCGGCGGCGCCGGCGTTGTCAAGGAGACGGCGGGCAGCGGCGCCGGCGATTTCACCGCGGAGATAGACGGTCTGTTATCCGGCACAACCTATCATGTGCGCGCCTTTGCGGCGAACAGCAAAGGCACGGCCTACGGGGCGGACGTATCCTTTACGACGGACGGTGCGCCATCCGGCGAAATCGGATACCTCGACGCGCCCGGCGCGAATTTGTCCGACCCTTACGGAAACGTGGTGCGCTACACCGACGAAGAGGGCAACGAGCACATCCTGGGGCTTGGCGTCCTCGCGGGCTCCCGGATGAAGTACGTCTCCCGGGGCCCCGGCCAGTATGAGGTCATCTACAACGCAAGGCCCTTTGACGATATCGCCGGCCATTGGGCGAAAAACGACATCGATTTCGCCAGCGCAAGGCTGCTGTTCAATGGCGTTGCGCCGCGGCTTTTCTCGCCCGACGCCCCGATGACAAGGGGGATGTTCGCGGCCGTGCTGGGGCGCATGTGCGGCATCGACTCCGCGCTTTACGCCGGACACAGCTTTGACGATGTGCCGGTTGGCGCTTATTACGCGCCCTATGTGAAGTGGGCTGCCGAAAACGGCATTATCCTCGGCGCCTCCGAGACCGCGTTTGAACCGGAGAGAGCCGTCACGCGCCAGGAGATGGCGGCGATGGTCTACCGCTTCATGCTGTACCTGGGGCTTGAGTTTGATGGCGATGCCGGCGCGCCCTATGACGATGCGCAGCGCATTTCGGGCTGGGCGCTGGAGAGCGTCGCGGCCCTGCGGGATACGGGAATTTTCAGCGGCAAATCGGCCAATCTGTTTGACCCGGGCGCACCCTCCACCCGCGCCGAGGTCGCGACGGTGCTCAGGCGGTTGATTGAACATATCCTGAAATAAGCATGAAAGCGGGCTTTTATAGTCGGTCGGAGCCGCGCGGCAAGGTGTTTGTCCCTTTATTTTATCTTGAAAACGCGAAAGGCGAGTCATTTTGACTCGCCTTTCGCGTTTATTTATCAGCAGAAAACCGTCAAACATGGGGAAAAGGACGGCGCGTCAAACGCCGCCGCTGTCACAATTTACCCATGAGGCATACACAGATTTTTCCGGCTTGGCGGTGGAACAAATCGGCGCTTGATACAGTCAAATGGGTATAAACCGAAAGGAGCGGATGTCCATGAAGAGAACAAAACGACTGATGACCATATTGCTGGCCGGCGCTGTCGCCGTCGCCGGATTTGCAGCGTTCGCGGCCGATGCCGTACAGCCCGTATCCCCGATTTTGGCCCCCATATCCGCGCTCGACCCCGCGGCGCCCGCGCAGGACGCGGACGGCGTGGAGATGAATACGCCCTACTACATGAGCTATACGGGCAAGGTGACTGAGCTCAGGTCCAATTCACAGCTTGACGGCGCACAGTACCTGACGCTTGAGAGCGAGGAATACGGGCCGGCAAGCCCCCTGGTCACGGCCGACACCTACGTCGTCGGCGGCGAGGTCGCCGTGGGCGACACCGTCACCCTCTTTTACGAGGCCGACAAGCCGATGCTCATGATCTACCCGCCCCAGTACAACGCCGCCATCCTGCTCGTCAACCCCGACGAGGATTTCTCAATTGCCGCGGACCTGTTCGACGACAATCTGCTCAGCCGCAGCAAGGGGATGGTGCTGAAGGTCGGCGACAAGACCGAGCTGCGCTCGCCGGACGGCACGCCCTACGAGGGGTCTCCCGCCGGAAACCTCCTGCTCGTCTTCTACACGGCGGCCGCCGAGAGCTGGCCGCTGCAGGTCACGCCCGAAAAAGTCATCGTGCTCGGCAAGCCCGAGGGCAGCTTCACGCCGCCCACGCACATCTCGGCCGCCGAGCTTGTGGTCGAGGGCGAGACCGTCGAGGCGCCGCCCGCCTTCGTATCCGACGACGGGGCGGTCATGGTGCCGCTCCGCGCCATAGCCGAGGCGCTGGGCTATGAGGTCACCTGGGAAGGCGCCACCGGCACCGTGTATCTGAACACCGCCATCAGCCTGCAGCTCGGACAGGACTGCTATGTCTACATGCGCATGGCCCCCATCGCGCTCGGCGCGGCGCCCGTGCTGCGCGATTCGCACACCTTTGTGCCGCTGAACTATTTCCGCGAGGTCTTAGGGCTGAACAACGCCTACTTCGCGGAGGGACAGATTGTCATAGACGACGCCGAAAAAATGGAATAGTTTTCTTCCATATTTGTCTCTTTTCTGCACGCATGGTCAGCACAAACAAAAAGGCCGCCTTATGCGAGGCGGCCTTTTCATTTGGCTTTTTTACCTGAACAGAATCTGCACCTGACCTTTGCCTGTGCGCTTCATCACATAGTATCCGCCGGACGAGGCGGTTGCGACGCCCTCGCCGTTCGGGCGAAACGGTCGGCGACTTTGACGACGTCGACATCGAGGACGGCGTCTGGACCTGCGTGGTACTGAGCGTTTCCGAGGACCTCGAAATTTCGGCCGAAACACAGGAACTGCCGGAGCTCTACACCGTCACCCCCTCCTTTGAGGAAGAGGAGCATGGCGGCGGCGGAGGCGGCGGAGGTGGTGGCGGAGGCGGCGGCGCGCCCGCCGTCGACCCCGACCTGCTCCCCATCAGCGACCTGACGACGTCGCCCTTCCAAAAGTACATCACGCTTGAGGACGACCTCGTAAAACTCACAATTCCCTCCAACATGCTCACGGGCCTTGGCATTTCGGGCGAAATGGCCGAAATCATCGTATCCGCGGGGGATAAATCCGCCCTTCCGGACGACGTCAAAGCCGCCATCGGCTCAAGGCCGCTCATTTCGCTCACGCTTGAAATTGACGGCGAGCAGACGGGCTGGAGCAACCCGGCAGCGCCTGTCACGGTCTCCATCCCTTACACGCCGACCCCGGCGGAGCTCGCGAACCCCGGCGCCATCATCGTCTGGTACATCGACGGCTCGGGCAACGCCGTCTGCATTCTAAACGGCCGGTATGACCCCGCCACAGGCCGAGTGACTTTCGAGACGACTCACTTCAGCCTCTTTGCCGTGGCAAACCACGCGGTCGTCTTTGGCGATGTGCCGGCCGGCGTCTGGTACTTTGGACGCGGTCAGCTTCATTGCGGCCCGCGATATCACGACCGGCACGGGCGAAGGCAAGTACAGCCCCGAAGCAAAGCTTAGCCGCGCAGACTTCCTCGTGCTCATGATGCGGGCTTACGGCATCGCGCCGGACGGGGCCCCCGCCGACAATTTCGCCGACGCCGGCGACGCCTACTACACCGGCTACCTCGCGACGGCCAAGCGGCTGGGCATCTCAAACGGCGTGGGCGACAATCTCTACGCCCCGGCTAAAGAGATCACGCGCCAGGAGATGTTCACGCTGCTCTGCAAGGCGCTGGACGTACTTGACCTGCTGCCCTCCGGCCGCTCCGGCAAAACGCTCGCGGACTTCACCGATGCCTCGGACATCGCCCCCTGGGCCAAGGAAGCGATGAGCTGATGGTCGTCACCGGCACCGTCTCGGGCTCGGGCGGCATGCTGACCCCGACGGGGACCACGACCCGCGCCCAAATGGCGCAGGTGCTCTGCAATTTGCTGACAAAATAGCCGAAAAACAAGCGCAATATCCATGAACAGGCGGCCCTGCACAGGGCCGCCTGTTTTTTTGCCGCCGGGAAGAAAAATCGCGAATAC
>DATMXT010000024.1:0-3275 GCA_035561375.1 Terriglobales bacterium
GGGAGGGTATGACTATGGCAGACAAGAATAAAAAACTTGACGCTGTTGACACGAAAATTATTAAAATTTTGCAGGGCAATTCCCGCACAACCGCCTCGGATATCGCCGAGAGCATCGGGATGTCGGTGCCCGCCGTGAGCGAGCGTCTGCGAAAGCTTGAGAATGCCAACATTATTGATAAATATACCGTCATCTTAAATCACAGGCGGCTCGGCAAGGAGATCACCGCCATCATGTTTGTCTCGCTTTCAAGCCCCGACTACATGGAGGCCTTCAATCAGCTCATCCTCACCGAGCCCGACGTCCTCGAGTGCCACTATGTCACCGGCGAGTTCGACTACCACCTGAAAATCATCACCTCCAGCACCTATTCGCTTGAGCAGCTGCTCTTCCGCATCAAGGCTGCCGTCGGCGTTGACAAGACCAGCACCTACATAGTGCTGTCCTCGGTCAAGCTCAGTTTCCCGATTGAACTGGTCTGACCCTGAGAAACTGCGATGAATCAGAAAAAAAGCAAACATTTAAATAAGGGCAAGAAGAAGCGGCAGGACGTATACGGTGTGCTCCTCACAGGTTTTGCGACCTGGGTGCTCATCGCGCTCCTGCTCTTCTTTGGCGTGCGTTGGCTCATAAAGGCCGGCCTCTCCCAGCGGGAAGAGGTGGTTGAAAATCCACCTGTCGTCCCGGTTGCCCCCGTGCAGCCCGCCCCGCCGGTCATTGATGACGACGTGATCGATTACGCGGCGCTCAAAGCCGGCGACGAGCTCTATGTCGGCGTGGTCTCATCCCTTGTCACGATGGGTTTCCCGGATTTCACCGACATCGGGAGCGTCGACCAGGAGAACATCATCTCCTTTGGCGTGTGGGAGGTCTTGAAGAGCTCCCTGTATTCGGAGGGCATGTCGTACGCCGACGACCGCGTTTACATTGACGCCGCCTATGTGGAACAGGCCGTCCGGGAGGAGCTCGGCTACGACGGCGACATCACCCACCGCACCGTCTCGCTATACGGTGAATTTAAATATGACATGCTTTCAAACCGGTATTCGGCGCCTTCCTACGGCATCGCTTACGGCACGCTGCCCGTCGTGCGAAGCTCCACCGTGCGCGACGGCGTCGTGACCCTCGTCGTCGACTGCTACCCCATGTCGGAGGAGCAGGAGGAGAGCGAAGGTATGACAGACCCTTCCGGTACGATTAAGTTTACGCTCGACATTTCAGGCGAAGTCCCGGTTGTCGAATCTATGGAGACAGTGGGTTGATGGTATGACAAAAAAGGGAAAGCTCATCATGCTCGGCGCGGCGCTCTGTGCGGCGGCCGTCATGGGATGGTATGCCTACGGCGGAAAACTGGCCGTATCGGCCGCTCCCGCCCAGCTTGGCAATCTGTATGACCGCTTTGAGGAGACGGCCGAAGTGCGCCCCAAAGCCGAAGTGTTTGTCTTTGCGCCCGCCTCCGGGCGCATCTCCGGCCTGCCGGACACCGGCAAGGCGGTGGCGGCGGGCGACGTTGTCTGCGTCATCACAAAGGACGACGCCGGAGCCCAGTCCCAGATTCTCGCCCTGGAAGCCCAGCGGCTTGAGCTGACGGCCGCCGAAAAGGCCGCGGCTCTCGGGCAGGAGGGGGCCGCTCTGTCGGTGGA
The DNA here is from genome assembly GCA_035561375.1 of Terriglobales bacterium. Taxonomy (GTDB): domain Bacteria; phylum Bacillota; class Clostridia; order Oscillospirales; family Feifaniaceae; genus DATMXT01. The sequence continues at coordinate 1,644 of DATMXT010000024.1, forward strand.
GCAGGCGATGCGCCAGGCCGAGCTTGCCGACAAGGCTGTCTCGGACCTTGCGGCGCTGCTTGAGGCGGGAGCCGCTACCGGGGCCGAGTACGACGAGGCCCTGCGGCTCTCCGAGGACGCCCATACGGCGCTTGACGCTGCACAGGTAGCGGCTGTGCCGGCCTACCCGGAGGGCTATTTTTCCGCCATGCGAAATATCATTGACCGGCAGATTGCGCTGATTGACGACACATACGGCGGCCCCGAAAACGCTTCGGTCACAGCCCCCAAGGACGGGATTTTGCGCATCTCAGCCCTTGAAAACGGACAGTTTGTCGCAAAGGAGACGCCGCTCTTTTCAATTTGGTCCAAAGACGAGCTGAAGCTCGTCTGCTCGGTCCTGGCCGAGGACGCGGCCCGCATTGCGGTCGGCGACGCCGTCTCCATTGAGTTTGGCGGATTTGAGGGCTCCGACGGCACCGTGGCGGCCATTGCGCCGGAAGCGGCGACTCAGCTCTCCTCCGTCGGCCTCTCGGAGCGCCGGGTCGACGTCACGATTGCCCCCGCCGCGTTCCCCGAAGGGGCGGGCGTCGGCTATCCGGCCGACGTCGCCTTCTCGCCGCTCGTGGCCGAAAATGTCCTGACCGTCCCCTCCTCCGCCGTCATTCCGAGCGGAGAGGGCTACGCCGTCTACACCGTGTCGGGCGGCAGAGCCCACCTCACCTCAGTTGAAGTCGGCTCCCGGGCCGGCGGCTTTGCCGAAATCCGCTCGGGGCTCTCCGAGGGGGATATCGTCATCTCCGACCCCTATGTCGACGGGCTTGCCGACCGCGCCCGGGTGGACTTGCAATAGGTCTCCCGCCGTGGTATAATAGCCGCTGTGCGGCTATTATACATGATATGATTCGCATGCGATTTTCACCCCGCGGGTGAACGCATATGCGACCATTACACATTATTTTATGTCCGTGCGATTTTTCGGCTTACGCCGAAACGCACATGGGCTATTATACATCAGATTACCGCATGCGATTTTCGCCCTGCCGGGCGAACGCATATGCGACCATTATACCACTGCGCGCTTTGCGCTTGTGGTATAATAACCCTTGCGGGCGGGACGCGGCCTGCACATTAAAGTACCTTGCAAGGAAGGATGCAAACATGAAGAAACTTCTTTTGGCCCTTCTCATCCTCACCGTGCTGCTGGCCGGCTGCTCGAGCGGCGGCAAGGACGCGCTTGTCGAATACGAAAACCTCGACGAGCTGTCGGACGCGCTCGGCTACTTCCCCAACACGCCGCAGTACCTCCCGGGCACCGATTACACCGAGTCCTACTCGCTCATTGACGGCGACACCGCTCAGGTGGTCTATAAAAATGACACCCAGACCATCACGTACCGCACCAAGAAGGTCGCGGATGAGGCCATCTCCGGCGTTGACAAAGCGCCCCTCACCGAGTCGCAGGTCAACCGCTCCAAGGGGTTTGACGTGACCATGTACGGCAAGGAGGGCAAGCTCTACCTCGCCGAGTGGAGCGAGGACCAGAAGTCCTTTTCCCTCTATTTTGAAAACGGCTGCACAGCGGAGGAGTTCGACGTGGCCATTACGGGCGTATAATATAACTATTCAAGCGACAAAGCGGACGGCCTGTCT
>DATMXT010000025.1:0-5573 GCA_035561375.1 Terriglobales bacterium
AGCTATAATGATAACACATTCAAATGAAACGCAATACGAGGGGGATTACCAATATGAAAAAGTACTTAGCCATTCTTCTGGCGGCCGTTTTGCTCTTTGCGATGTTCGCAGGCTGCGCCAAAGAGGAAGCACCCGCGACCACGCCTCCCGCCAATAAGCTCGAGGCCATCCAGCAGGCCGGAAAAATTGTCATGTGCACCAGCCCCGACTACGCGCCCTACGAGTTCGAAGACCTCTCCAAACAGGGACAGGAAGCCTATGTCGGCTCCGACATCGAGCTTGGCAAGTACATCGCCGAGCAGCTCGGCGTTGAGCTTGAAATCAAGGCCATGGACTTCCAGACCTGCCTCGAAGCCATCACCCAGGGCACTGTGGATATGGGCATCACGGGCCTTGCGTATAAGGAAGACAGAGCGCAGACCATGCAGCTGGTAGGCCCCTACAACCTTGAAAGCGACAGCTACCAGGGCGCCCTCATCAAGAAGGACTCCGGTATTGACACGATAGAAGACCTTGCGGGCAAGAAAATCGGCGCGCAGTCCGGCTCCCTGCAGTACTCCTACGCCGAGACCTACGGCGGCGAGGGCTCCGAAATCACCCCCATCACCGACCTGGCGCTGGGCGTCATGATGCTCGAAGAGGGCAAAATCGACGTGCTGATCATCTCCTCCACGACCGGTGAGGGCTTTGCGGCCAACTACAACGACCTTGTGATGAGCGAAATCCGCTTCCCCAACACCGACGGGACCTTTGTCGGCGTGACAAACGGCGAGACCGAGCTGGCCGCCGCCATTCAGGCCATCGTGGACGAGGCCGAGTCCTCCGGCAAGTGCGCGCAGTGGGTCGAAGACGCCAAGGCGCTGGCCGCATCGCTTGGAATTGAGCAGTAAGACATCACAATAGGACGAAAACATTACCCGCCTGCCGGGCCACCGGCAGGCGGTTCATTCGGAGGAAGCAAACATGAAAAAACTCACATTCATTCTCGCCGGCGCCCTGTTGCTCGGCCTTGCCGGTTGCGGCCCCAAAGAGACGGCGGCGCCTGAGCCCGCGAATAAGCTCGAAGCCATTCAGCAGTCGGGAAAGCTGACCGTCTGCACCAGCCCCGACTACGCGCCCTATGAGTTCATGGATATCTCCGCAAAAGAGGGCGAGAACATCGTCGGCGCCGACATGGCGCTTGCGAAATACATCGCCGAGGGGCTCGGCGTGGAACTGGAAATCAAGGCGATGGACTTTGACACCTGCCTCGAGGCGGTCACAAGCGGCACCGTCGACCTCGGCATCTCCGGCTTCTCCTGGAAAGAGGACAGGGCGCAGGCGGCGCTTCTGGCCGGCCCCTACTGCCTCACTTCCGCCGACCATCAGGGCTGCCTCTTAGTCCGGAAGGACGCCGACATCAAGACGCTCGAAGACCTTGCGGGCAAGAAGCTCGCGGCCCAGTCGGGCTCCCTGCAGCACGAGTACATGACGAAAAACGCGAAGGGCTCCGAGCAGCAGACCATTGCGAGCCTGGCCGACGGGGTCATGATGGTCAGCGAGGGCAAAATCGACGCACTCTGCATCTCGGAAGTGACCGGCACCCAGTACATCAAGAACTACGACAACCTCATGCTGGCCGAGCTGCGGTTTGCCACTGAGGACGGCTACTACGTCCTCATCGGCAAGGAGGAGCAGGCGCTCTTCGACGCCGTGCAGCCGCTCGTTGAAAAAGCGGAGAGCGAGGGCATGTACGAGGAGTGGCTTGCCACCGCCACCGAAAAGGCCGACTCGCTTGGCATCGAAATGGACTGACGAGGGGCCACCTCAAGCCCTTAACTATATTTTGTAGGTGAAACAATGTTAGAAACCATCGTCAAGCTGCTCGACCGGTACGGGCACCTCTTTGCGAAGGGCCTTGTCAAAACGCTGGAGTATTCGGCCATCTCGGTCTGCTTCGGCCTCATACTGGGCGCCCTCATCTGCCTCATGCGAATGTCGAAAATCAAGCCGCTCACGTTTTTGTGCTCGGCCTTCATTGAGGTCATCCGCGGAACGCCGATCCTGCTGCAGCTCTATTTCTTTTACTTTGCGCTGCCAAAAATTCTGCCCTTCGCGCTGACCGACACCCAGAGCATCGTCGCGGCCTTAGTCATCAACTGCTCCGCCTACATATCGGAGCTGATTCGGGCGGGCATTCAGGCCGTCGACTATGGGCAGACCGAGGCCGCCCGCAGCCTTGGGCTCTCCTCCGGCCAGACCATGAAAAAAGTCGTGCTGCCGCAGGCCGTCAAAAACATCCTGCCGGCCTTGGGCAACGAGTTCATCATGGAGATCAAGCAGACGTCGCTCGCCGCCACCTTCTTTTTGGGCGAGCTCATGACAGTCAGCCGCAGCGTCACGGCCGCGACCTTCCTGACGCTTGAGCCGCTCATCGTGGCCGGCACCATCTACTTCTGCGTGACCTTCACGCTCTCCAAAGTGGTCGGATTCTATGAAAGGAAGGTGCGCGCCGGTGATTAAAACCGTTGACCTGTGCAAGAACTTCGGCGCCCTCGAGGTGCTTAAAAACATCAACGAGCAGGTCTCCCGCGGCGAGGTCGTCTCAATCATCGGGCCGTCGGGCTCCGGGAAGTCCACTTTCCTGCGCTGCCTCAACCTGCTCGAGCAGCCGACCAGCGGCAAAATCATCTTCGAAGGGGTCGACATCACCGACAAGAAGGTCAACGTCGACATTCACCGCCAGAAGATGGGCATGGTCTTCCAGAACTTCAACGTGTTTCCGCACCTGACGGTGCTCGACAACATCACGCTGGCCCCGGTCACGCTGGGCAAGAAGTCAAAGGCCGAGGGGATAGAGCAGGCAAAGGCGCTGCTCGACCGGGTCGGACTGCTCGAGAAGGCGCCCGAGTACCCGAACCGCCTTTCGGGCGGCCAAAAGCAGCGGCTTGCCATCGTGCGGGCCCTTGCCATGGAGCCCGACGTCATGCTCTTTGACGAGCCGACCTCCGCCCTCGACCCCGAGATGGTCGGCGAGGTGCTGGCCGTCATCCGGCAGCTCGTCGAGGGCGGCATGACGACGGTCATCGTCACCCACGAGATGGGCTTTGCCCGCGAGGTCTCCGACCGCGTCCTCTTCATGGACGAGGGCGTCATCGCCGAGCAGGGCAGTCCGGAGGAGCTTTTCGGCCGTCCGCAAAACCCGCGCACCATTGAGTTTTTGAGTAAGGTCTTATATTAGCCACTTGAAAGGAGCCGACATGTCGTACACATACACCGACCCCGTCATCGCAAAGCTCGCGGGCGCCAAGGACGCCTATCCCGACCTTGACGCCGAAGGCTATATCAAGGCGCTGCAGGGCGCCATCACTTACGACACCACCTCCTACGCGGACGTCTCCAAAATGAAGGGCGGGGAGTTCAAGGGGCTGCACGCCCACTTTGAAAAATGCTTCCCGCTCGTACATGCGCACATGACAAAAGAGGTCGTCAACGACTGGAGTCTTTTGTACTTCTGGAAGGGCAGCGACCCCTCCCTCAAGCCCATGCTCATGATGAGCCACCTCGACACGGTGCCGGTCATCCCCGGCACCGAGAACGACTGGACCCATGGCTGCCGCTCGGGCGAGCTTGCGGACGGCCTCATCTGGGGCCGCGGGGCCTGCGACACCAAGAGCCAGGTTTTGGCCGAGCTTGCGGCCTGCGAATATCTGCTCTCTAAGGGCTTTGCGCCAAAGCGCAGCCTGTACCTCTGCTTCGGACATGACGAGGAGACCATGAACCCCTACGGCTCCAAGGCCATCGCCGACCTTTTAGCCAGCCGCGGCGTAGAGCTCGAATTTGTCATTGACGAGGGCGGCGGCTTTATCGACGCCGAGAAGTACGGCGCCCCCGGCGCCATGATCGCGCAGGTCAGCGTCTTTGAGAAGGGCTATGCCGACGTCTCGGTCACGGCCACCTCCAAGGGCGGCCACTCCTCCAAGCCGGGCAAGCGCACGTCGCTCGGAAAGGTCTGCGCCGCGGTCGCCGCCATTGAGGCGGCCCAGTTTGCGCCCACGCTCTGGCCGCCGGTCGCCAAGTTTTTCAAGGACATCGCAAAGTACATCACCGAGGAGCCCTTGAAGTCGCTGGTCGCGGACATCGACGAAAACCCGCAGGCCCTTGCCGGCTATCTCTATTCGAAGGATGAACTGGCGCCCCTCGTCCACACGACGACGGCCCCGACCATGCTGGAGGGCGGCTCTCCCGCCCCCAACGTCCTGACCCAGACCGTCACGGCCACCATCAACTTCCGCACGGCGCCCTCCGACAGCACGCAGGACGTTCTGGCCCACTGCATCAAAGCCGTTAACGACCCCGACGTCACCTGCAAGCTGGTGCGGGGCATGGAGCCCTCCAAAATTTCGGGCTTCACGACCTACGGCTTCAAAGCGGTCGAGAAGATGGTCTCGAAGTTCTACCCGACGGCCGCAACCGTGCCCTTCATTGTCACGGGCGGCACCGACTGCCAGTATTTCGACGGCATCTGCGGCACCTGCATGCGCTTTCGGCCGGTCTACGACTGCCACATCAAGTCCAACGCCCACACCACCGACGAGAAGTGCTCGGCCGACGCCTATGTCCACTGCATCAAGGCGTTTGTCTGGCTCATTGAAAACGTTCAGGCGTAAGCTCCCCAATGGTTCATTCAAAACGTTTAGGCATAAGGGATTTTACAGTGTAGCACAAGGCGGCCGGATTTCCGGCCGCCTTTTTATGTCATTTGTCAATTGCGCGAGACCTCCCGTTTGATGTATACTTTCCAAAATACCATGCAGCGGGAGGCGAAAAAATGGCCAGAAAAACCATCAGAGACCTCTACAAAATGAAAGAAAAAGGCGAGCAGGCGGTCTGGATTGTCCTGTACGACGCGATTTTCGCGGGTTACGCCGAGGCCGCCGGCATGGACATGATTTTGTGCGGCGACTCGATGGGCATGGCGGTCTACGGCTGGGAGGGGACGACCTCCGTCACGATGGACATGTCGATTGCCCACTGCGGGGCCGTGCGCCGCGGGGCGCCAAACACCTACCTCATCGGGGACATGCCCTTTGGCGCCTACCACGCATCCACAGAGGACGCCGTGCGCAACGCCGTGCGGTTTGTCAAGGAGGGCGGGGTCGACGCCATCAAGCTCGAGGGCGGGGTGGCCGTGGCCGACAAAATCGAGGCCATCGCGAAGTGCGGCATCGTGGTCTTCGGCCACGTCGGGCTGACGCCGCAGTCCTCGGCCGCCATGGGCGGGTTTGTGGCGCAGGGCCGCACGGCGGCAAGCGCCAAAGCCGTCATTGAGGACGCCATTGCCGTCTACAAGGCGGGGGCCCGCACCGTGCTGCTCGAAGGGGTGCCGGAGGAGGTCTGCGCCTTTGTGCATGAGCTTTTGCCCATTCCGGTCTACGGCATCGGGGCGGGGGCAAAGTGCGACGGGCAGGTGCTCTTAGCCTGCGACGCGCTTGGCATGTATCAGAACTTTACACCCCGGTTTGTCAAAAAGTATGCCGACATCGCGTCGGCCGCCATGAGTGGAATGAAAGCCTACATCGCCGAAGTCAAAG
>DATMXT010000026.1:0-4095 GCA_035561375.1 Terriglobales bacterium
CCTGCATCCGGGCGCCGCCAGAGACCGTAAAGCCCACGACCGGCAGGTGTTCTTTCGTCGCCCGCTCAAAGAGCCGGGTGAGCTTTTCGCCGACGGCGCTGCCCATGCTGCCCATCATGAAATAGGGCTCCATGACGAAGACGGCGGCCTTGCAGCCCCCGATTTTGCAGGTGCAGCAGACGACGCCCTCTTTTTCGGCGCTCTCGAGCGCCGCGCTTTTGAGCTTCCGGTCGTATTCCGGAAAGGAGAGGATGTTGATTGAGGTGACGTCCTTATCCGTCTCGGCCATGCTGCCCTCGTCGCAGATGAGGCTCAGCCGCTGTCTGGCGTTGATTCTGAAATGGTGCCTGCAATAGGGACAGACGTGCAGGTTTTCCGAGAGCTCGCCGCTGCCCAGCACTTTTTTGCAGCGGGGGCAGGCGACCGACAGCTCGGTCGCGCCCCCCGCGGCCGTCTTCTGGAGCAACAGATGCCCCTCTAAAAGGTTTTTGGGCTTTTTAAAGATCATTTGACGCCCTCCAGGAGATCAGTGGTGTAACGCCCCGTTTCGAAGGCCTCGGCCGACAGGATTTCCGACACATAGTCGGCGTCGTGCGCCACGCCCTCCACGATGAGCTCGCAGAGCGCCGCCTTCATTTTGCGGATGGCCTCGTCTCTCGTCTTGGCGTAGACGATGAGCTTCCCGAGCAGGGAGTCGTAGTAGGGGGGGATGGAATACCCTTGGTAGACCGCCGTGTCAAACCGCACCCAGGGGCCGCCCGGCACGTGCAGCATCCGGATGGTCCCGCAGGACGGCGCAAAGTTTTGCGCCGGGTTTTCGGCGTTGATGCGGCATTCGATGGAGTGCCCCTCCGGGACGATTCCCCCTTTGCAAAAGGGGAGGGGAGCGCCCGCCGCAATGCGGATTTGCCATTTGACAAGGTCGACGCCCGTCACCATTTCGGTGACGGGGTGCTCCACCTGCAGGCGGGTGTTCATCTCCATGAAGTAAAAATTGCCGGCCTCGTCGCAGAGAAACTCAATGGTGCCTGCGCCCTTGTAACCCACTGCCTTGCAGGCCCGGACGGCGACTTCGGCCATCGCTTTGCGGGTTTTGTCTGTCAGGGTCACGGCCGGGGTCTCCTCAATTAACTTGCGCTTCCGCCACTGCACCGAGCAGTCCCGCTCCCCGAGACAGACCGCGTTGCCGTGGCGGTCGGCCAAGACCTGCATTTCAATGTGCTTGACCGGATGTAAGTACTTCTCCAGATAGACGGCCCCGTCCCCAAAGGCGCTCAGCGCCTCGGCCGTGGCCGTTTGGTAGTGTTTTACGAACTCCCCGGGCGTCTGCACGAGGCGAATGCCCCGCCCGCCGCCGCCGCTGCGGGCTTTGATGAGCAGCGGAAAGCCGATTTTTTCGGCTTCGCTTTGGGCTGCTTCAAGGCTCTCCACGACGTCGCATCCGGGAATGACCGGCACCCCCGCCGCCCGCATGGTTTTGCGCGCCATGTCCTTGTCGCCCATTTTGGCGATGACGTCGGAGGAGGGGCCGATGAAGACGATGCCGTTGTCTTCGCAGAGCTTCGCAAAGGCCGCGCTCTCGGACAGAAATCCGTAGCCCGGGTGGATGGCCTGCGCCTTTGTCGCAAGGGCCACGGCGATGATGGCGTTCATATTGAGATAGCTGTCGGCCGCTCTCGCGTCGCCGATGCAGTAGCTCTCGTCGGCAAGGCTGACGTGCAGCGCCTCTTTGTCGGCTTTGGAAAAAACGCCGACGGCGGCAGTGCCCATCTCCTTGCAGGCCCGTATGATGCGGACGGCGATTTCGCCTCTGTTGGCAATTAGAATTTTAGAAAACATGCTTTACTCTCCCGCGATTGCGGCAAAAGACAGTTCACCGCAAACAGCCAGCCTCCCGCAGACAAACCCCTCGCTTTTCATGAAATAAAAGGGCTTTTTCACCGAAGTGAGCACACTTCTGAGCTCCACGGTATCCCCGGGCAGAACCTTGCGCTTGAATTTCACGTTGTTCATGCCGGTGTAATAGGGGGTGAAGGCCTCGTCCGCGTCCACCAGAACGCAGGCCGTCTGCGCCATCATCTCGCAAAGGATGACGCCCGGCACGACGGGGTTGCCCGGAAAGTGTCCCTGAAGGAAAAATTCGTCGCCCCGCACCCTGTATTTGGCGACGGCGACGCCGTCTTGAAGTGAGACCTCGTCAATTAAGAGCATGGGCTCGCGGTGGGGGAGGAGCTTCTTGATTTCTTCCCGGTTCATCTTTTGTTCCCCCTAAAATATTTTGAAGAGCACCTGCTCAAACTCCGCAAGGTCCCCGTTTTTGATGCAGATGTCGACAATTTCGCCGTCGCACTCGGCGGTGATCTCGTTCATGAGCTTCATGGCCTCGATGATGCAGAGCACGTCGCCCTTTTTGACCTTGCTGCCGATGGTCACATAGGGGTCGGCGTCGGGCGCGGGGGCGGCGTAGAAGACGCCGACGATGGGCGAGCGCACTTCGGTGAGCTTGTTGAAGTCGAGGGTGCTGCCGTAGTCGGCCGGGGCCGGGGACGAGGGCGCCTTTTCAGCCGCGGCGGCGCTCTTTGAAACGGCGGCCTCGCCCAAAGGGGATTTTTCAAGACAGATTTTCGTGTCGCCCTCGCAGAGCTCAAGCCTTGACAGGCCGGCTTCCTTTACAATGTCGGCCAGTGCCCGGAGCTTTTCAATATCCATTTGCGCACCTCATATTCTGCCAAACAGAATGCCCGCATTGTGGCCGCCAAACCCGAGCGACACCGACAGGGCCTTGTCAATGTCGCAGGTTCGCGCGACATTCGGCACGTAGTCGAGGTCGCACTCGGGGTCGGGCTCCTTATAGCCGATGGTCGGCGGCACGAGCCCCGTCTCGAGCGCCTTGATTGCGGCGATGGCCTCAATGCCGCCGGCTGCCCCTAAAGTGTGCCCCGTCATGGATTTGGTTGAGCTGATGGGGATTTTGTAGGCGAGGTCACCCAGCGCTTTTTTGATGGCGAGGGTCTCGGTCTTGTCGTTTAAGGGGGTGGAGGTGCCGTGCGGGTTGATGTAGAGCCTTTCGTCGGGAGTCAGGCCGCTCTCTTCAAAAGCGAGCGACATCATTCTTGAACTGCCCAGCGCCTCGGGGTCGGGGGCCGTGATGTGATAGGCGTCGCAGGTGTTGCCGTAGCCCTTGATTTCGCAGTAGATGCGGGCGCCTCTCGCCTTTGCGCGCTCATATTCCTCCAGCACGATGACTCCGGCCCCCTCGCCCATGACAAAGCCGCTGCGGCGCCTGTCAAAGGGGATGGAGCTGTTGTCGGGGTCGCCATTGTCCGTCAGCGCCATGCAGCTGGTAAAGCCGGCCACGGCCAGCTTGTTGATGGAGGCGTCGGTGCCGCCCGCGATGACGGCGTCGGCATACCCGTGTTTGATGGCGCGAAAGGCCTCGCCGATTGCGTGGGTCGAGGTGGCGCAGGCGGTCACGACCGGGAGGTTGGGGCCCTTCGCTTGAAATTTGATGGCGACAAGGGCCGACGCCATGTTTCCGATCATCATCGGGACGAAAAACGGGGAGATGCGCGACGGCCCTTTGGTCAGCAGCTTTTCGGTCTCGGCGATGTAGGTCGTCATTCCGCCGATGCCCGAGCCGATATAGACGCCAAGCCGCTCCGGCTCCACCGTGCCGACGACGCCGCTCTCCTCTACCGCCTGTACAGCGGCCGCAATCGCATACTGAGCGTATAAATCCGTCTTGCGAATCTCGCTTTTTTCAATGTAGCGCTCGGGGGTAAAGTCCTTGACCTCGGCGGCGAGCTTCACCTTCATGTCCGAGGTGTCAAACCGCGTGATGGGCGCAAACCCATGCCTGCCGCCGGTGAGACTGTCCCAGAAGCTCGCGACGTCATTGCCAACCGGGGTGATGCACCCCAGACCTGTCACTGCGACTCGTTTCATAGCACTCTCCTACATGCACATGCCGCCGTCAACCCGGATGACCTCTCCGGTGATGTAGGCGGACTCATTTGACGCCAAAAACAGCGCCAGCGATGCGACGTCCTCGGCTTTGCCCATCCGTTTGAGCGGGATCGCCGCCGTATACCGGTC
>DATMXT010000027.1:0-12299 GCA_035561375.1 Terriglobales bacterium
GCGCCGGGCCTTGTCGACATGCACGTCCATCTGCGAGAGCCGGGGCAGACCCACAAGGAGGACATCGCCTCGGGGACCCTGGCCGCAGCGGCCGGCGGCGTCACAACGGTGCTGGCCATGCCCAACACCGCACCCGCGACCGACAGCGCCGAGGTCGTGACCTACGTGCGCACCCGCCCTGCCACGGTCAAAGTCGAGGTCTGCGGGGCCGTGACCGTGGGCCTTGGCGGCAAAGAGGCCTCGGGCTACGCCGCCATGAAGGCGGCGGGCGCCGTCGCCCTCTCGGACGACGGGAGGCCTGTGCAAAACGCCGCCGTCATGAAAAACGCGATGCTGGAGGCAAAAAAGCTCGGAATGCTGGTCTGCGACCACTGCGAGGAGCTGGCGCTGCCGGGCGCCGACAGCGCGTCCGAAGCGATTTTAGTCGCCCGCGACATCGCCCTGGCCGAGGAGACCGGCTGCCCCGTCCACATCTGCCACGTCAGCGCAAAGGACACGGTGCGCATCCTCCGGGACGCCAAGGCGGCCGGCGTGCCGGTGACGGCCGAGACCGCCCCCCACTACTTCACGCTGATAAAAGACGACGTCCGCGGCTCCACAAACGCCAAAATGAACCCGCCCCTCCGGGGGGCCGAGGACCGCGCCGCCGTCATTGAAGGGCTTAAAGACGGCACCCTCGACGTCATCATCACCGACCACGCGCCCCATGCCGCAGAGGAAAAGGCGCAGCCCTTTGACAAAGCGCCAAACGGCATCGTCGGGCTTGAGACCTCACTGGCGCTCGGCATCACCGAGCTCGTCGAGAAGGGCGTCCTCACGCTGCCCGAGCTCATTGAGAAGATGAGCACGACCCCCGCGAGGCTCTTGGGTCTTCCGCGCGGCACGCTCGAAGTCGGGGCCGAGGCCGACCTCGTGCTCTTTGGCGCCGCCGAGGAGTGGACCGTCGACCCCGAAAAACTGCACAGCAAGTCCAAAAACACGCCCTATGCCGGCCGCACGGTGCGCGGCCGGGTCAAATACACCGTTGTGAGCGGGGAGGTCGTCTATGTCGATCGATAAGCTGATTGACGGTATCATTGAGAAAAACAATCCGGCGGTGCTGGGGCTCGACCCGAGGCTGTCCTATATTCCGCCCCACATTATCGAGGCTGCGCGCGGGAAAAACCCCGAGCCCTTTGCGGCGGCGGCCGCCGCCCTGCTCGCCTTCAACCGCGGGCTCATCGACGCGCTTTTCGACATTGTGCCGGCCGTCAAGCTGCAATCGGCCTGCTATGAGCAGTTCCGGTACGAGGGCGTCAAGGCCTACCACGACACCATCGCCTATGCCAAAAGCCGGGGCATGTACGTCATCGGCGACGTCAAGCGGGGCGACATCGGCTCCACCTGCGAGTGCTACGCCGCCGCCCACATCGGCACGGTCGACCTCTTCGGGCAGCGCCTGCCGGTCTTCGACGGCGACGCCATGACCGTAAACCCCTACCTCGGGAGCGACGGGCTTACCCCCTTCCTCGTAGAGGGCAAAATGATTTTCGTCCTGGTCAAGACCAGCAACCCCTCCTCGGGCGAGCTTCAGGACAGGCAAATGGAGGGCCGGCCCCTCTACCGGGCGGTCGCCGACCTCGTCATGGCACTTGGGGCGGGCAGCGTCGGCAAATACGGGTACAGCGAAGTCGGTGCCGTCGTCGGCGCGACCTACCCCGCGCAGCTCGCGGAGCTCAGAGCCGCAATGCCGCAGACCTTCTTCCTCGTGCCGGGCTACGGCGCGCAGGGGGGCGGGGCCGCGGACGTCGAGGCGGCCTTTGACAAAAACGGATTCGGCGCCATCGTCAACTCCTCGCGCGGCATCATGGCCGCCTGGCAAAAGGAGGGCGCCCCCGAAAAGGACTACGCTGCGGCAGCCCGCCGGGAGGCCCTGCGCATGCGGGAGGATTTGGGGCGTGTCCGCTTGGGTTGAATTGCCCGGATTCCGAGCGGATTTTTTGCCGGGCGAGGCAAATTTCCGCAGGAATACTGGATGTATTTCAAGGGAATTTAACGAAGCACGGCGGGAAATCCGCCGTAAGCTGGGCGATGAACACCCATGTGGACACGCCCAAGGGAGGAATACAAAATGAAAACAGAGAGTTATCTGCTGCTGTCGGACGGCTCGGTCTACCCCGGCCGGCCGCTCGGCGCCCGCGGCGTGACCATAGGCGAGGCCTGCTTTGACACCGGCATGACAGGCTATCAGGAGATGCTGACCGACCCCTCCTTCTACGGGCAGGTCGTGGCCATGACCTTCCCCCTGGCCGGCAACTACGGCGTCAACAACGAGGACGTTGAGAGCGGCAAACCCTGGGTCTCGGGCTTTGTGGTGCGGGAGTGCTGCGAGAACCCCTCCAACTTCCGCAGCAAGGGCACGCTTGACAGCTACTTGCAAGAGTACGGGGTCGTCGGCATTCAGGGGGTCGACACGAGGGCCCTCACCCGCAAGCTGCGCCGGGGCGGCGGGCTGAACATGGCCATCGTCTCGGGCGTCACGGTCGACGAGGACGATTTGATGCGCAGGCTCAAGGCCTTCACGGTCAAGGGCTCGGTCGAGGCGGTCAGCGTCACTGAGGACGTCTCCTACCCCATCCCGAACCCGCGCTTTCGGGTCTCGGTGCTCGACTGCGGCTACAAGCGCAATATCGTGCGGTGCCTCAACAAATGGGGCTGCGAGGTCGTCGTCAAGCCCTACAACACGAAGGCCGAGGACCTCGTCAAAGGGTTTGACGGCGTCATGCTGACAAACGGCCCCGGGGACCCGGCCGACAACCCCGGCGTCATCGCCGAAATCGCCAAAGTCATGCAGACCGAAACGCCGGTCTTCGGCATCTGCCTCGGGCACCAGCTCATGGCCCTGGCAAGCGGCTTTACGACCGCCAAAATGCCCTTCGGCCACCGCGGCGGCAACCATCCCGTATACTCCGCCCCCGACGACCGGGTCTTCATCACAAGCCAAAACCACGGCTACGCCGTCAAGGCCGAGACCGTCGACCCCGAGTTAGCCGAAATCAGCCATGTCAACCGGCACGACAATTCGGTCGAGGGCCTCGTCTATAAAAAGTCCCCGGCCTTCTCGGTGCAGTTCCACCCGGAGGCCAGCCCCGGCCCGCAGGACAACGCCTATCTCTTCGGAAAATTCATGGAGCTCATGGAAGGAGGTGCAAGGCATGCCTAAGCGCACCGACATTAAAAAAGTGCTGGTCATCGGAAGCGGCCCCATCATCATCGGACAGGCGGCCGAGTTCGACTACGCGGGCACGCAGGCCTGCAAGGCGCTCACGGAGGAGGGGTATGAGGTCGTCCTCATCAACTCCAACCCCGCCACCATCATGACCGACACCCACATGGCCGACCACATCTACATTGAACCCCTCAACCTTGAGACCGCGAGGCGCATCATCGCCCTCGAGCGGCCGGACAGCATTCTGCCCACCTTGGGCGGCCAGACCGGCCTGAACCTTGCGATGGAGCTCGCCGAGTGCGGATTTCTGGGCGAGATGGGGGTCACGCTCTTAGGGTGCAGCCCCGAGTCCATCAAAAAGGCCGAGGACCGCGAGGCCTTCCGCGAGACCATGCTCGAGCTCGGCGAGCCCATCGTACCCTCCGGCGTCGTCGAATCGGTCGAAGACGCAAAGAAGCTCGCCCTTGAAATCGGCTACCCCGTCATCGTGCGCCCGGCCTACACGCTGGGCGGCACCGGCGGCGGCATTGCGGGGAACAAGGAAGAGCTCGAGGAAATCGCGTCAAACGGCCTTCGGCTCTCCCGTGTCGGGCAGGTGCTCATTGAGCGCTGCATTTCGGGCTGGAAAGAGATCGAGTTCGAGGTCATGCGGGACGCGGCGGGCTCGGTCATCACGGTCTGCTCGATGGAAAACGTCGACCCCGTCGGCGTCCACACCGGCGACTCCATTGTCGTCGCCCCCGCCCTGACCCTGGCCGACAAGGAGTACGAGATGCTGCGCACCTCGGCCCTCAAAATCATCTCGGCCCTCGGCATCGAGGGCGGGTGCAACATCCAGTTTGCCCTCCATCCGGACAGCTTTGAATACGCGTTAATTGAAGTCAACCCCCGGCTCTCCCGCTCCTCGGCCTTAGCCTCCAAGGCGACCGGCTACCCCATTGCGAGGGTCGCCTCCAAAATCGCCGTGGGATACCGGCTCGATGAGATTTTGAATTCGGTCACCGGCAAGACCTACTCCTGCTTTGAGCCGGCCATCGACTATGTCGTCGTCAAGTTCCCCAAGTGGCCCTTTGACAAGTTTGTCTACGCCGACCGGACGCTCGGCACCCAGATGAAAGCGACCGGCGAAGTCATGGCCATCGGCGCCTCCTTTGAGGCCGCCATGATGAAAGCGGTGCGCTCGGCCGAGCTCGGCTGCGCCACGCTGCGCCTCCCCCACCTCGCCGACCTCCCCCACGCCGACATTGTCGAGCGGCTCGCGCGCTGCGACGACGAGCGCATTTTCGTCGTGGCCGAGGCCCTTCGCCGGGGCGTTGAGCCCGCCTATATCAACAAAATCACCAAAATTGACAAGTGGTTTTTGTACAAGCTTGAGAACCTCGTGCACATGGAGCGCCGTCTCCAGACGGGCCCCCTGACTGAGGAGCTCTATCATGACGCCAAGCGCATGTCCTTCCCCGACGCCGTCATTGAAAAGCTCTCGGGCAGCAAACCCCCGGTCAAACGCCGGGCCTCCTACAAGATGGTTGACACCTGCGCCGCCGAGTTCGAGGCCGACACCCCCTACTTCTACTCCACCTGGGACGAGGAGTGCGAGG
Organism: Terriglobales bacterium; assembly: GCA_035561375.1. Classification (GTDB taxonomy): domain Bacteria; phylum Bacillota; class Clostridia; order Oscillospirales; family Feifaniaceae; genus DATMXT01. Next base: position 4,807 of record DATMXT010000027.1, read on the forward strand.
TCGTGCCCATCCCGGGCGAAAAAGTGCTGGTCTTCGGCTCGGGCCCCATCCGCATCGGCCAGGGCATCGAGTTTGACTACTGCTCGGTCCACTGCGTCTGGGCCGCCAAAGAGTGCGGCTATGAGGCCATCATCGTCAACAACAACCCCGAGACCGTCTCGACCGACTTCGACACGAGCGACAGGCTCTACTTCGAGCCCCTGACGGCCGAAGACGTGCGCTCCATCGTCGAGGCCGAGGGCGCCACGAAGGCCATCGTGCAGTTCGGCGGCCAGACCGCCATCAAGCTGGCGGGCCATCTCGCCTCAATGGGGGTCGAAATTCTCGGCACCCCGGCCGACATGATTGACGCCGCCGAAGACAGGGAACGTTTTGATGCAATTCTTGCACAGTGCGGCATCAGGCGGCCGGCCGGCGCCACCGTCTTTACCGAGGAGGAGGCCCTTGCGGCGGCCCGGGGGCTCGGCTACCCCGTGCTCGTGCGCCCCTCCTATGTGCTGGGCGGACAGGGCATGGCCATCGCCTTTGAGGACGCCGACGTGCGCGAGTTCATGGGCATCGTCAACCGCACGGTGCAAGAGCACCCGGTCCTGGTCGACAAATACCTCATGGGCAAGGAGCTTGAAATCGACGCCATCTGCGATGGCGAGAACATCCTCATTCCCGGCATCATGGAGCATGTCGAGCGGGCCGGCGTCCACTCGGGCGACTCCATTTCGGCCTACCCCACCCGCACGGTCTCGGGCCGGCTCAAGCACATCATGGCCGATTACACCGAGAAGCTCGCCAAGGCGCTGAAGGTCGTCGGCCTTGTCAACGTCCAGTTCGTCGTCTACAACGACGAGGTCTACGTCATCGAGGTCAACCCCCGCTCCAGCCGCACGGTCCCCTACATCAGTAAGGTCACGGGCGTCCCCATGGTCGAGCTCGCCACCCGCTGCGCCTTGGGCGAAAAGCTCGCCGGCATGGGGTACGGCACCGGCCTTTACCCGGAGGGCGCCTATGTCGCCGTCAAGGTCCCGGTCTTCTCTTTCGCCAAGCTCGCGGGGCTTGACACCCAGCTCGGGCCCGAGATGAAGTCCACGGGCGAAGTGCTCGGCATCGCGACCGACTACAAGCACGCGCTCTTAAAGGGCGTCATCGCCGCCGGCTATAAAATCCGGCGGGACTGCGGGGTCCTCATCACGGTCAAGGACGGCGACAAGCGCGAGATCGTGCCGGTCGCCCACCGCCTCGCGAAGCTCGGCTTCGAGCTCTATGCCACCGGCGGCACGGCCAAAGTCCTGAACTCCGAAATGGTGCCGACGAGCGCGGTGCGCAAAATCGGAGAGGGCGAACCGAATATCCTCACCCTGCTCGAGAGCGGCAAGATCGGCTATGTCATTTCGACCGACGCAAAGGGCCGCATTCCGACCCTCGACAGCGTCAAAATCCGCCGCAAGGCCGTCGAGCGCTCCATCCCCTGCTTCACTTCCATCGACACGGCTTCGGCCTTCGTCTCCTGCCTGGAGCTTGACATCTCGGAAAACGACCTGGAGCTCGTCGACATCACGAAAATTTGAGGGAGAAACCCATGAACAAGATGGAAATCTGCGAAGTCCTGTCGGTCTCCCACCCCCGGGAGGGCGTGGCCGACATCACAATTTCCGCCAAAATGGCAAAGGACGCCCGGCCCGGCCAGTTCCTGCACATCAAGTGCGGGGACGACATGCTGCTGCGCCGCCCCATCTCGATTTGCGACGCCGCGGACGACACCCTGCGCCTTGTCGTCGAGGACGTGGGCGCAGGCTCCCACTGGCTTGTAAACAGAAAACCGGGCGACCTCCTCGACGTGCTCGGGCCGCTCGGCAAAACGCCCTTCAAGCTGCCAAAGCCCGGCGACGATGCGATTTTGCTCATCGGCGGCGGCCTTGGCGCCGCACCGCTCCTCATGCTGGCAAAGCGGGCCGGCGTTCCGGTCGACGTGGTTTTGGGATTTCGCACCGAGAACCTCATCATTCTTGAAAAGGACTTTGCCGACTGCTGCCAGCTTCTCTACGTCTGCACTGACGACGGCAGCTACGGCCACCACGGCACCGTCACCCAGATTGCCGAGCGCCGCATCGCCCGCACCGGGTATCAGGCCATTTACGCCTGCGGCCCCATCCCCATGCTGAGGGCCGTGGCCGAGCTCGGCGACAGGGTTCACATTCAGACCTTTGTCTCGCTTGAGGCCCGCATGTGCTGCGGCGTCGGCTCATGCCTTGGCTGCGCCGTCAAAACAAAGGACGACCGGTATGTCCACGTCTGCAAAGAGGGCCCGGTCTTTGACGCAAAGGAGGTGGCCTGGTGAATCTGTCGGTCAAAATCGCCGGCGTGACGCTCAAAAACCCCGTCACGGTGGCCTCCGGAACCTTCGGTTTCGGGCATGAGTACGCCGAGTTCTATGACCTCTCAAAGCTGGGCGCCGTCTCTGTAAAGGGTCTCACTTATACACGCAGGGAGGGCAACCGTCCCCCTCGAATTGCCGAGACGCCCATGGGGCTTCTCAACAGCATCGGCCTGCAAAACCCCGGATATAAGGCCTTTATTGAAAACGAACTCCCCTTTTTGCGGCAATACAATACCAAGCTCATCGCCAACATCTCGGGCAACACGGTTTCAGAGTACGCCGAAATGACCGAGGCCCTCTGCGGCGCCGGCGTTGACCTGATTGAACTCAACGTCTCCTGCCCCAACGTCAAGTGCGGCGGCGCGACTTTCGGCATTTCAACCGAAGGCATTGAGTCGGTTGTCACGGCCAGCAAAAAAGTGGCCACCCGCCCCCTCATCGTGAAGCTGACCCCCAACGTCACCGACATTGCCGAAATGGCGCGGGCGGCGGCGGGCGCCGGCGCCGACGCCATCTCCCTCATCAACACGCTGCTCGGCATGCGCATTGACGTCAAAACCCGCCGGCCGGTGCTCGGCATGAACGTCGGCGGGCTCTCGGGCCCCGCCGTCAAGCCGGTGGCGCTTCGCATGGTCTGGCAGGTGGCGCAGGCGGTCGACCTGCCCATCATCGGCATGGGCGGCATTATGACGGCTGAGGACGCCCTCGAATTCCTCATGGCGGGGGCGACTGCCGTCGCCGTCGGCACGGCGAATCTCGTCGACCCCATGGCCCCGATGAAAATTCTTGACGGAATTTCTAAGTATTGCACTTTAAATTCCCGCGACGTCTGTGATATAATCGGGTCTCTGGAGGTGAATGCATGACAACGGTTTATCTGGTGCGCCACTGCGAGTCGACCGGCAACGTCGGCCGCCGGATTCAGGGCCGCACCGATTGCGGCATTTCGGACAACGGAAAAATTCAGCTTGAAAATTTAAAAGCCCGCATGGCGGCTCTTCCGATTGACGTCGTCTACTCAAGCCCTTTAAAAAGGGCACAGCTTACGGCGCAGGCCATAAGAGGCGACCGCGATATTGAAATCCGGGTGGAGGACGACCTTCAGGAGATGTCATTTGGCGACGCCGAGGACAAGACCTGGGAGGAGATCGGCGCCGCGCTCCCCGGCACCTGGGAGGAGTGGCGGCACAGCCCGTATACGGTCAAATTCCCTAACGGCGAGACCTTTAAGGAAGTGGAAGGGCGCATTGTTGCCGCAGTCGAAAAAATCGTCCGGGAAAACCGCGGCAAGTACATAGCCATTGCAAGTCACGCCACGCCAATCAGGGTCTTTGCGCGGCATGTGCTACAGGAGGCGGAAGACCTCAAAAATGTCGACTGGGCGCGCAACACCTCCATCACGACGGTTGAATACGATGACGGCTTAAAGCCCAAAATGGTCTTGTACAATGACTATTCCCATCAGCCGGAAGAGCTGATCTATCACATTAAGTCTGCGAGGTAGTCATATGCCTGAAGAAAAGAAGCCCATGTTTGACGGCACCATCGTCACCCTCATCGACGAGGACGGAAAAGAGCTCGTGTTCGAGCACATCGACACCGTGGAGCTCGACGGCGTCACCTATGTCGCCCTCATCCCGGCGTTCGACAACCCGGAGGAGTACATCGACTCCGACGGGGCCCTTGAACTCATGAAAATGGTCCCTTCCGTTGAGGACCCCGAGGAGAGCATTCTGACCTCCATTGACGACGAGGAGGAGTTCGACAAAGTCGCCGCGGCCTTTGAGGAAAGGCTTTCCGAGGATTTCGACATTATTTAACTCTTGTAAAGCCCCCTGCGCCATGCTATACTGTAGGTGTCCCGGTCAGGTAATCACGGTGTGCTATTTTAAATCCGACACTTACAATAAGGGAACCATTGCGCCGGCGGCGGGTATGCCTGCCCTCCCTGAACTTTATGTCAGCGTAGAGGGACGCACAAAACCGCTGGGCGGGTACCCACCTGCATATAGCAGGGGTTGTAAACGGCCATCGGCCGGCCGGGCGGACGTAAAAAAGAAAGCGGCGCAGGGTTTTCCTGCGCCGCTTATCCTCGTTTTGGGCAGCCGTCACCCGCTCGCGGCGGCGCGGCAAAGCTCACTTGACAAAGACAGTGCCCCCGGACCGCGGTCCGGGGGCACTTCAGGCTGTCGATAAAGTCATTTATCGACAGCCTGATTTTCTCGGCTTTCCAAAAGGCCCGAGAAAATGTGTGTGAAATCCATATTTTTTAAACATGTTTAAAAAATATGGCCAATAATATGCCGCCCGCCAGCGCGAATTCACTTCGCGCGGGAAGGGCACCGCTCACCTGGCGGAAAACCCACAGGTTTTTCGACATTCTGAGGCGCCGTCCCGCAAGGGATGGCGCCTCTCTTATTTTTATGCCGCCGAACACAGGAAAAGCCCTGTGTCTGTTGTGAAAAATCGCCGGCCGACCGCCTGCGACGCCATTTCTTGACCTGAAAGGCAATATTCACTTGAATTGCAATAAAAAGTGCCGATATTATTAGTACCACTTTGCCGCAATCCCGCTTAAACCACGGATAAGGGCCATATACCAGACCGTTATTTACGGGATTCCATAAGTTTTTGCCCTTTGGGCAGGCCTTTTCGGGTGCCGCGGGTCAGACAATACGCCGACCGCCGCCTTGTCTGACAGCTCGTCTCGGCTATAGCCAAATGGGCAAGGCACTTAAAAGCGGGCGCGGCACTTCCCCCGAATATTGCAAAACAATGAAAAGACAAAGAAAAAGCGGAAAAGACAGAAAAGACGAAAAAACAGGAGGCAACGAAAACAAATGGAAGCAGGCAAAACAAAGAGAAACTGGATGTACGGGCTCAAAAAGAAAATCTTGCTGCCGGTGGTCGGAGTGTTCATTTTGAGCATCCTGAGCATCCTGGCCCTGGTACTTACGATTTCCTCAAAAAACACGAACGAGCTGTCCAACAATTTAATGGGTGAAATGAACGGACATTATGCCGGCGTCATTCAGGGCAAGCTCAACGCCGCGCTGGACAGCGCCAGAGCGCTCAAACCGGTCTTTGAGCAGACAGGCACCGAAAAGGACCGCGACGCCGATATCATGCTTTTAGAGAACATCCTCGAACAGAGTGAAGGCGTCTACGGCGTGTACACCCTTTGGGAGCCGAACAGATATGACGGCAGGGACGCCCAGTATGCCGGGAGCCCTGTCCATGACGGCACCGGCCGGTTCATCCCGTATGTCTACCGCGGCGATTCCGGCATTGCGATGGAGGCGCTGTCCGGATACGAGGAGGCGGGGGTCGGCGACTATTACCTCCTCCCCAAAACCACTTTGGAGGAGAACATCGTAGACCCGTTTCTCTACCCGGTAAACGGCGAGGACATGTATATGTGCTCAATGGTCGTGCCGCTGTTCCAGGAAGGCCAGTTCGTGGGAATCGTGGGCATGGACATTCTGGTCGACAATCTGGTCGACAGCGTCAAGGGCGTATCCCTGTTTGAAAGCGGCTATGTGTTTATGGCCGACGCCAACGGGGTCTTGTTCTCGCACCCCGACGACGCGATGATTGGCAGGTCCCTCTTTGACATCGTCGGAGAAAAAGAGGGGGCCCTTTTGACGAATTCGCTGAAAAACGGCGAAAAAGCTGAATTCGACTTTGCAACAGGCGCGGACGGCGAGGAAAACAGGTACGCGATCACCCCGGTCTCTTTGGGGAGCAAATACTGGCTGGTCGGCTGCGCGGTGCCTGTCAGCGAAATTGAGAAGGCCACAATGACCACGCTGTACGTCGGCGTGGCGACGGGCCTTGCCGCCGTGGTTGTCGCGGCAATTCTCCTGCTCATGCTGGTTTCGCGGATTGTAAAGCCCATTGTTCCGCTGACCAAAGCGGCCGCGGCAATTGAGACCGGCGATATCGACAGCGCCGTATCCGACAGTCTCGCCAAAATCCGTAGCAACGATGAAATCGGCTCGCTTGCGAAATCCATGCATCAGGCGATCGGCTCAATTGAACAGGTCGCGTCCGACACCAGAAAACTGAGTACCGCGGTGGAGCAGCACGATTTGACCGTTGAAATCGACACATCCCGGCACAACGGCATTTATCGGGAGATCATGAATGTCGCCAATCAGATGTTCTCGCAGCTGGGCGATATCATCACCGACATCAGCAACGCCGCCGACCAGGTGAACTCCGGCGCGCAGCTTGTGGCCGACTCCAGCACCACGCTTTCTCAGGGGGCGACCGAGCAGTCGAGCTCCGTCGAGGAGCTGACGGCCTCTTTGGAGCAAATCACTTCGCAGACAGCCACAAATGCCCAGAACGCGCAAAAAACCAACGACCTGGCCGGGAACATTCAAAAGGACGCGCAGGCCGGCAACACACAGATGACGGAAATGCTCCGGGCCATGAACGAGATCAACGTCTCCTCGGCCGATATCGGCAAAGTCATCAAAGTCATTGAGGACATCGCGTTTCAGACAAACATTCTGGCGCTCAACGCGGCGGTGGAGGCCGCCAGAGCCGGGCAGTACGGCAGAGGCTTCGCCGTTGTGGCCGAGGAGGTCAGAAGCCTTGCGGGCCAATCCGCAAAAGCGGCCAAGGAGACCACAGACCTGATCGAAAATTCGACGAAAAAAGTAGAAGCGGGGACCAAAATCGCAAACGAGACGGCGGCGGCGCTGGGCAAAATCATGCAGGGAATCCTGCAGACCGGAGAGCTTGTCAACTCCATTGCCACGGCGTCGAATGAGCAGGCCGCGGCCTTAGAGCAGATCAATCAGGGAATTTTGCAGGTGTCTCAGGTCGTGCAAAACAACGCGGCGGCCTCCCAGGAATCCGCCGCGGCGAGCGAGGAGCTGTCGAGCCAGGCCGCAAGCCTGAAAGAGCGCGTCGGCATTTATAAGCTGCAGGCCCAAAACGCAGCGTCCGAAGAGGGGCGGGCTATGCGCAAACCCGGAAGGACTTCCCCGGACAGGCAAAAAGCAGGCGGCAGCGGGGCAAACGCCGCTCCGAGGCCGGTCATCACCCTGACGGAAGGCAGCTTCGGAAAATATTGACACGGCGTCATTTCATGTATTTTTACTCATAAAAA
>DATMXT010000028.1:0-10055 GCA_035561375.1 Terriglobales bacterium
ATTTTACCATTTAATCCGTTTTCTTACAATGGCAATAATAAACAAAGCTTGACAAAAACGGTTTGAGGCCCCGGAGTCCGGCCGTGCGCGGGGCATTTAAAGAGGTGCGCGGGGCACGGGAAAAATATTCACCGAATTCACCGGCCTTGCAATCGAAACCCTCCAGTAACCTGAGAAATGGGGCGGTTTTGTCGATGGACGCCGAAAACAAAACAAGAATCTTTCCATCGGTTGACATAATGTTATGTGGAAAAGTGTGTGAATAGTGTGGAAAACCCGTTGACTCTGGGGGTGAAAGTGGACAAACCCTCATATGGCAGGGCTTTTTATTATGCAGTATGAATCGGCCAAAATTTTTATGTCACCTCCGGATACAAGTTCCCACACATGCAAACGGCGCACGGCAGTCCGCCGTGCGCCGGAAAATGGTCAAAAATAGCGAAAAGCGACAAGGATGAGCGGCGCAATCCGGCAAAAGTTCCAAGAGCGGGGACACAAGTTAAAAATGTTAGGCCGTCCGGTTATCTGGCGTTTTTGCCGCAGCACTTCTTGTACTTTAGCCCGCTTCCGCAAGGGCAGGGCTCGTTGGGTCCGATTTTCTTTTTCTTGTTTTGGACCGTTTTGCCCTTGCCGTCGTCGGACGGGGTCTCGCCCGGACGCGCCACCTGCTCGCGCTTTGGGGCCGCCCCCTGCGTGATTCGCACGAGGTAGAGCTTGCGCACCGTGTCCTCCTTGATGGCCCTCGTCATGGCGTCGAACATCTCGTAGCCCTCGAACTTGTACTCGATGACGGGGTCCCTTTGGCCGATGGCCCTAAGCCCGATGCCGCGGCGCAGTTCGTCCATGGCGTCGATGTGGTCCATCCACTTGCGGTCGACTTCGCCTAAGAGCACGACCCGCTCGACCTCCCGCATGACTTGCCCGTACTCCTTCTCCTTGCGCTCGTAGACCGCCATGGCGCAGCGCATGAGGATTTCCTTGGCCCACTGGGGCGTCACTTTGTCCATGTCCTCGCGGGTGGGGGCCGAGAGCTCGCTGCCGTTTAGGAAGAGCCCCTTGAAGCTTGCGGCAAGGCCCGCAAGGTCGTACTCCTCCGGGACCTCCCCGACCATGTGGGCGGCGAGCTTCTCGTCGATGACGTCCTCGATCATCTTGATGACCGAGCTGCGGATGTCCTCGCCGTCCAAGACCTTGCGGCGCTGCTCATAAATGACGCCGCGCTGCTGGTTCATGACGTCGTCGTACTGGAGCACGTGCTTGCGGATGTCGAAGTTGCGCCCCTCCACGCGGCGCTGGGCCGACTCGATGGAGCCCGACAGCAGTTTGGCCTCAATGGGGGTGTCCTCGTCGATTTTGAGGGTCTCCATCATGCCGGCCAGCCGGTCGCCGCCGAAGAGCCGCATGAGGTCGTCTTCCATTGAAATATAAAAGCGGCTCTCGCCGGGGTCGCCCTGCCGGCCGGAGCGGCCGCGCAGCTGGTTGTCAATTCGGCGGGACTCGTGGCGCTCGGTGCCGATGATAAAGAGCCCGCCGGCATCTTTGACGGCCTGCGCCTCCGGGATATATTCGGCCTTGAAGCGGCGCTCAAGCTCGGCAAAGGCGGCGCGGGCTTCAAGCACCCCGGCGTCCTCCGTCTCGTTGTGGGCGGTGGCGGCGTCGATAAGCTCCTCCGTAAAGCCGAGCTTTCGCATTTCGGCCTTGGCGGCGTACTCGGCGTTGCCGCCCAAAATGATGTCGGTGCCGCGGCCCGCCATGTTGGTGGCGATGGTGACGGCGCCGCGCTTGCCGGCCTGGGCGACGATTTCGGCCTCTTTTTCATGGAACTTGGCGTTTAAGACGCTGTGGGGCACGCCGCGGCGTTTTAACAGGGCCGACAGGTGCTCCGACTTCTCAATCGAGATGGTGCCGACCAGGACCGGCTGCCCCTTCTCGTGGCAGGCGATGATGTTCTCAATGACGGCCCGGAACTTGCCGGCCTCGGTCTTATAGACGACGTCGGGGTGGTCATCGCGGACCATGGGCATGTTGGTGGGCACGACGACGACGTCGAGCTTGTAAATTTCGCGGAACTCCGCCTCCTCGGTGGCGGCGGTGCCGGTCATGCCCGAGAGCTTGTGATAGAGGCGGAAGTAGTTCTGGAAGGTGATGGTGGCGAGCGTGCGGTTTTCGCGCTGGACGTTGACGTGCTCTTTCGCCTCAATGGCCTGGTGCAGCCCCTCGGAATACCGGCGGCCGAACATGAGGCGGCCGGTGAACTCGTCGACAATGATGATTTCGCCGTCCTTGACGACGTAGTCGACGTCCCGCTTCATGGTGCCCCTGGCCTTGATGGCCTGGTTGACGTGGTGGAACAGCGTGGCGTTTTCGGGGTCGGAGAGGTTTTCAATGCCGAAATACTGCTCGGCCCTGCGGCGGCCCTTGTCGGTCAGGGTGGCCGAACGGGCCTTTTCGTCGATGATGTAGTCGGCGTCGATGTCGTCGTTTTCGACCTTGGTGTCCTCTTCGAGCACCTTGAAGGCGCGCATGCGGCCGGCCAATTCGTCGGCCTTTTCGTAGAGGTCGGTCGACTTCTCGCCGGCCCCCGAGATGATGAGGGGGGTTCTGGCCTCGTCGACCAGAATGGAGTCGACCTCGTCGACGATGGCAAAGGCGTGGCCCCGCTGCACCATCTGCTCCTTGTAGGTCACCATGTTGTCCCGCAGATAGTCAAATCCGAACTCGTTGTTGGTGCCGTACGTGATGTCGGCCTTATAGGCATCTTTTTTCTCGTCTCCGGTCACCCCGTGCACGACGAGGCCGACCGAAAGCCCCATGAAGCGGTAGACCTTGCCCATCCACTCACTGTCGCGGCGGGCCAGATAGTCGTTGACCGTGACGATGTGGACGCCACGGCCTGCCAGGGCGTTTAAGTAGGCCGGCAGGGTGGCGACCAGCGTCTTGCCTTCACCGGTGCGCATCTCGGCAATGCGGCCCTGGTGCAGCACAATGCCGCCCAGAACCTGCACCCGGTAGGGGCGCATGCCGAGCACCCGGGCGGCGGCCTCGCGCACCGCCGCAAAGGCGTCCGGGAGAATGCCGTCGGTCGTTTCGCCCGCTTCAAGGCGCCCCTTTAAAACCGAAGTCTGGCCGGCAAGCTCGGCGTCACTCATGGCGGCGTATTTGCCCGCAAGCGCGTCGACTTCATCTGCGACTGCCGCCAGCTTTTTCAGCTCGCGGTCGCTGTATGTTCCGAATACTTTATCAAAAAGTCCCATTCAATGCTCCTTTAAGCCCGCCCGCGCAGCCCCAAAGGCGTTTGCGCGGGCATGTGTGTTTGGCGGTTTGCCGCTACTTAGTATATCACAATTGAAAAGGGATTTTTAGATAAATCATTAACTTTTTGAAAGCCGTAACCGGACGGACACAATTCATACAAATTCCAAAAATATACTGAGATTCGCTTGGAGGTGTCGCAGTGAACACAAAAAAGAAGCGCAGCGCCAAAACGAGGCGATGGATGGCCATTGCCGGGGCGGCGGTGCTGATCGCAGGCGGCGGAGCCGCCTATATGAAGAAGCGGGAGGCGGCCGCGGCCGCCGGCACCGTCTACAACGCCGCCGCCGTGACAAAGGGCGACCTGACGGCCGTCATTTCGAGCTCGGGGACCGTGCAGCCCATCGAGCAGTACAGCGTCGTGTCGCTCGCCACGGGCGACGTGCTGGCCGACAACCTGTCGGAGGGCGACGAGGTGGCCGAGGGGCAGGTGCTCTACGAGATCGACAGGGCCGAGGCCGAGCGCAACATTCAAAAGTACGAAATCGCGCTGCAAAAGCAGCAGATTTCAAACGAGCAGACCCAGAGCAGCCTGCAAAACCAGTATGTCAGGGCGACGACGTCCGGCGTTGTCACACAGCTCTTTGTCGACGAGGGGGACGAAGTGAACTCGGGGACCAAGCTGTGCGAGGTCACCGACTATGACACCCTGACCGTCACGCTGCCCTTCAACGCCTCGGACGCGGCCGGCATTTCGGTCGGGGACGCGGCCGCTGTCTGGCTTGAGGAGACCGGCGAGCAGGTGGACGGCACCGTCACCCGGGTGGCGACCGGCTCCTACATCTCGGACGGGGGCGTGCCGGTCTCGGACGTGACGGTCGCCTTCCCGAATCCCGGCGCCGTCACCTCGGGGGCGCAGGTCAGCGTCATCACCGGCGGCTACGCCTGCAATGAGACCGGGGAGAGCGAGCTCAGCGCCTGCGTCACGGTGACGGCCAAGACCTCCGGCACCATCGAGGGCCTCACGGTCAGCAAGGGCGACAGCGTGACGGCGGGCCGGCTGCTGCTGACGCTTGACAGCGATACGGCGCAGGTGAACGGGCTTTCGAGCGCCCTGAGCCTTGAAAACGCGCAGCTTGAGCTGCAGGACATGATTGACAAGCTCGAGGACTACACCATCACGGCCCCCATCTCGGGGACGGTCATGAGCAAGTCCTACAAGGCCGGGGACACCTTGGACGGCAACAAGTCGACCCTCTGCGTCATCGCCGACATGTCGGCCCTGACCTTTGAGATGGCCATTGACGAGCTCGACATCAAGGAGCTCTATGTCGGGCAAAAGGTCATCGTCACGGCCGACGCGGTCGAGGGCACGGAATACGAGGGCCAAATCACGGCCATCAGCATCGTCGGCACCACCTCCTCGTCGGTGACGACCTACCCCGTCACCGTCGTCATTGAGGACTACGAGGGGCTGCTGCCCGGCATGAATGTGACGGCCGACATCGTCTCGGCCGAAGTCAAAGACGCCCTCATGGTGCCGGTGGCGGCCGTGACAAGGGGCAGCCTCGTGCGGGTCGACAAGTCATCTGTGGACGAGGCCGACATCGTGCAGGAGGACGGCGACTACGCCTACGTCAAGGTGACGACCGGCATTTCGACCGACGACTACATTGAAATAACAGGCGGCCTTGAGGAGGGGCAGACGGTCTATATCTCCTCGGCCTCCCAGACCACCGAAACGACGAACAACATGAACATGGGCATGATTGGCGGCATGCCGACAGGCGGCGGCACGATGCCGTCGGGCGGTTTTTCGGGCGGCGGCGAGCGCCCGTCGGGTGGCGGTGGCGGCGGTGGCGGCACCGTCGTCGTGCGGCCGGGCGGCTGACGGGCGGTGGAAAAAATGGGAGCCATCATTGAATTTCGTGATATCTACAAAATCTACGCGATGGGGGATAACGAAGTGCGGGCCATTGACGGCGTCTCCTTCAAAATCGAGGAGGGCGAGTTTGTCGCCATCGTCGGCCAGTCGGGCTCGGGCAAGTCGACCTGTATGAACATCATCGGCGCTTTGGACGTTCCGACCGAGGGCAGCTGCCTCATCGCGGGCCAGGACATTTCGGATTACACCGACGACGGACTGGCCGAGCTGCGCAACCGCACGCTGGGATTCGTCTTCCAGCAGTACAACCTCATTCCGAAGCTCAGCGTCTATGAGAACGTCGAGCTGCCCCTCATTTACTCCGACCTGGCGCAGGAGGAGCGGGACGCCAGAGTGCGGGAGAGCCTTGAAAAAGTGGGGCTCTCCGACCGCACAGAGCACATGCCGGCCCAGCTCTCGGGCGGCCAGCAGCAGCGGGTCTCCATCGCAAGGGCGCTCGTCACCCACCCCTCCATCATCCTGGCCGACGAGCCCACCGGCGCCCTCGACTCCAAGACCGGCCGCGAGGTTTTAGGCTATCTCAAGGAGCTGAGCGCCGAGGGCAAGACCGTCATTCTCGTCACCCACGACTTGGGGCTTGCCCGCGAGGCGAGGCGGGTGCTGACCCTGTCGGACGGCAAGCTGATTTCCGACAGTCTGCAAAAGGAGGCGGGCGCATGACGGATATGGACGCGGTTCGGGAAAACGAAGTCGGCACGGAAAAAGTCAACAAGAAGCCCTCATTTAAGCGCCCAAAGCTCCATCGGCCGGCCGGCATGAAGTTTTCCCAGGCCATGAAGCTGGCTCTGAAGAGCCTCTCCGGCAGCAAGGTGCGCTCGCTTTTAACCATGCTCGGCATCATTATCGGCGTGGCGGCGGTCATCGTGCTGGTCAGCCTCATCGGCGGATTTTCAAACGACCTCTCCTCGACCTTCGAGTCGCTCGGGACCAACCTCATCTCGGTCAACATCATGGGCCGGGGCGGCAATTTGCGTGTGGAGCCGGAGGACATGGTCGAGCTCGCCGACCAAAACGGCGAGGTGCTGGCCTATTGCTCCCCCACGGTATCGGTCTCGGCCGACAGCATCAAATACGGCGCGGAGGAGCTCGACACCACGACCATCACGGGCTGCAACGAGGACTATCCCCTCATCAAGAGCTACACGCTCTCCTCCGGCCGGTTTGTCTGCTGGCAGGACGTGCAGTCGAGAAATAAGATTATCGTCATCGGAACCTACGTTGCACAGGAGCTCTTCGGAAACGAGGAGCCAGTGGGCAGCGACATCAAGATCAACGGCGACCGGTACACCGTCGTCGGGGTTCTGAGCGAGATCGACGACTCGACCGAGAGCTCGCAGGACGACGTCATCATCATGCCTTACACGGCGGCACAGCGGCTCTCCCGTTTTGGCATGGTCAACTCCTACGTCATGTCCTCCACCACAAGCGACACGGCGGAGGCCGCCATTTCAGTCATCAAAAACCATCTCTATAAAGTGTTTTCGAACGAGGACTACTACAACGTCACGAGCCAGTCCCAGATGCTCGAAATGGTGTCTGAGCTGACCGGCACCCTGACGCTGGTGCTGGTCGGCGTGGCCGGCATATCGCTCTTAGTCGGCGGCATCGGCATCATGAACATCATGCTGGTGTCGGTCACCGAGCGCACCAGGGAGATCGGCATTCGAAAATCGCTGGGCGGCAAGCGGCGGGACATCATGCGCCAGTTTGTCATTGAGGCGGCCGTCACCTCGGCGTCGGGCGGCGTTATCGGCATTGTGGCCGGCGTCGCGGCGGCCTTGGCCGCCGGAAAAATTTTCGACATGTCGGTCGCCGTGTCGGCCCCGGCCGTCGTCATCGCCTTTTCGGTGTCGGTCGCCATCGGCGTCATTTTCGGCTACTTCCCGGCGGCTAAGGCGGCGGCCCTGAACCCCATCGAGGCGCTGAGGTACGATTGAGGTATAGGAGGAACAATAATTCAATGAAGAGTGGAATCGGCTTAAAAACGCATATTGCAACCGCTTTTACGGCGCTGTGCACGGCCCTGTGCATAGTGCTCACGCTGCTGCCGGCCTCGGCCGCGGGTGCGCCTGAGACAGACGTCTGGCTCATTTTGTCGACGATGGGGGTCATGACCTATAGCGATGCCGGCGACTTTGAGCCGGAGCGCACCTTAACCCGGGCGCAGCTGGCCAAAATCCTGGTCACGGCCTCCGCGTATAAGGGGGAGGCCTCAGTCAGCCGCACCTCGCCCTTTGGCGACGTCTCCTATCAGCACTGGGCCGCCCCCTACATCAAAGTGGCGCAAAAATACGGCATCATGAAGGGGTATTCGGACGGCACTTTCCGCCCGGAGAAGACGGTCACGCTTGAGGAGACGCTGTCGGCCGTGCTGGGACTGCTCGGATATACGCCCGAGGGGGCCTACCCCTATGCCCAGTACGCCATGGCCGAAGACCTCGGGCTTTTGGACGGGCTCACGGCGGGGCTCGGCGAGACCCTGACCCGCCGCCAGACGGCGCAGCTCATGTACAACGCCCTCAACACGGCCGACTCCGGCGCCTCCAAGGCCCACGCCGCGGCCATCGGCTATTCCATGGCCGGGGATGAACTGACCCTCTCCGACGTCATGACCCAGAAGGCGCAGGGCCCCTACACCTACACCGGCACCCTGTCCGCCACCCCGACGACCGTCTACATCGACGGCGTTCTCGCGAGCCTTTCGAAACTCTCGCCTTACGACGTCTACTACGTGAGCCAGAGCGCGTCCACACTCTGGGCCTACACCGCCCGCACGACCGGCACGCTGGAGTCGGTCTCCCCAAGCCGCGAGGCGCCGACCGCCGCCGTCGTCTCGGGCAAGACGGTCAAGCTGTCGGGCTATGCGGCCAGAGCCGCGGCCGGCGTCGGAGGACTTGCCATAGGCACGACGGTCACGGTGCTCTGCGACCGCGAGGGCAATGCCGCCGACATCCGGCCGGCCGAGGAGGTCTACGCCAGCCAGCTCGGCGTCGTCATCAAATCCGGCGCCAAGTCCCTGACGACGACATCGGGGGAGTCGGCCGGCTACTACGTCACGGTCTGCTTCACGAGCGGGGACACGATGGACGTGCCGCTCACCTACAACGGCGCCAATCTTGTCGGGCGGGCCGTCAAAGTCAGCTACTCGGACGGGACGCCCACCGTCACGACCGCCTCCGGCGCGTCGGCCTCGGGCTATGTCAACGCCGCCTCCATGAAGCTCGGCAGCGCCGTCCTCGCGCAGGGGGTCCGAGTCCTCGACGTCACTGCGGACGGGGAGACAGCCAGTGTCTTTTTGTCGCGCCTGGATGGGGTCACCCTGTCCTCAGACGATGTGCTGCTGGCCGCCATGAACGCCTCGGGCCAAATTGAGTCCCTCATTTTAAACGACGTGACGGGGGACGCCGCCCAGTATGGCGTGGCGACCGCGGTGTCGGAGCAGGACACCGACTCGGGCTCCAAGTCGAGCTATACCGTTGACCTCGGCGGCACGGCGAAAACGTACAGCTTTACCGACAGCAAACAGAACATCACGGCGGGGCCGGTGCGCATTTACACGAACGCCAAGGGCGATGTCGTCATCAAGAACCTGACAAAAGTTGCAGTCGACACCGTGGACGGCTCCTACGTCACGGACGGGAGCGCAAAACAGCATCGCATCACGGGGACGACACTGGTCTACGACGTCTCGCAGACCACCCCCATCCTCAGCACCCTCGATACGCTGCTGGCCGGCAGTTACGGCACCGTCACCGCCTACGTCGACAAGTCGCTGTCGGACGGCGGCGCCGTGCGGGTCATCTACTTCAAATAGCGCAGTCAAACGGGCACCCCCCTCCTCATTTAACGGCTCCCCCAGCTTGTCCTTGCAAGCCCCTCTTTCTCTGTGGTACGATACATGTGGCCGCAGCGAAAGAGGGGCTTTTGCTGCCAATAATGCCGAGCTAAAAGGGGGACGGGACACGGGATGAGAATATTCCTGCTGCTCATTTTGCTTGCGGCGACCTATTTTGCCGAGCGGGCGCTTGGAGGCACCGGTGCGGCCGCAGCCGGCACCGGCGGGCTGGCCTCGCCCATGACCCTGCTTGCCGTCTTTCTCATTGCGGCCCTCTTCTTTAAGAAAAAGAACAAAGAAGAGGCGCGGCCGGGCGGGCAAAAAGCCCGCAACTACTACGCCGGCCGCAGAAAGAGAAAGTAGCCTTCCTTGACAGCCGGGTGGCGCCGATATATAATCGGATTGCAAAAAACATATCAATCATTTTTTGGAGGCCGACATGCAGGACAGAGTTGACAAGGAAAATTACTACCTCGACATTGCCGAAACTGTACTTGAGAGGGGGACATGCCTGCGCCGCAACTACGGAGCCATCATCGTCAAGAACGACGAGATCGTCGCCACAGGGTACACCGGGGCTCCCCGCGGCCGCAAAAACTGCATCAACCTCAACTACTGCATGCGCGAAAAGCTGCAAATTCCCATGGGCGAGCGGTATGAGCTCTGCCGCTCAGTGCACGCCGAGGCCAACGCCATCATCTCAGCCTCCCGCCGGGACATGCTCGGCGCCACCATGTACCTCGCCGGCCGCGACATGAAAACCGGGGAGATCATTGAATACCCCGCCTCGTGCAGCATGTGCCGCCGCATGATCATCAACGCCGGCATCGCCACCGTCGTCGTCCGCGGCAAAGACGGAAAATATCAGATGATCGACGTGCGGGACTGGGTCTTCAACGACGACTCGCTGGAACACGACCTGCTCGACTGAACAGATATTATAAAAAGCGCCCCGCAAGCGGGGCGCTTTTTTAAAATGTCGAAAAACCTGCGGGTTTTCCGCCAAGTGAGCGGTGCCCTTCC
>DATMXT010000029.1:0-2222 GCA_035561375.1 Terriglobales bacterium
GGGCAGGGCGAGGCCAAACTCCTCGCCTCCTGCTACCGGCGCTGCCTTGAGCTCGCCGCAGGGGCCGGCGTGACCCACATCGCTTTTCCGTCCATCTCGACCGGCGTCTACGGCTACCCGGTCGCACTGGCGGCTCCCGTCGCCCTTGCGGCCATTTGCGCCGGCGCAAAAGAGGAGATGACGGTCGACATCGTCTGCTTTGACGAGGCGACGCTTGCGGCTTACAGGGCGGCTCTGTGAGGCGGACTATATGTCTTCGAGCAGCGTCTGCTTGACTTTCCAGAGCGGCAGCGAGAGGTCGACATAGTAGCGGTGCGGATTTTCAAACCGCAGCACCTCGTCCCACAGCGTGCCAATCTGCTCTTTGCAGTAGCTGCGAATTTCCTCAATCGGGGGCAGCTTGTAAACCAGCTTCCCCTTGTCGAAAACCCGCACCATGAGGTTCCTGGCCGAAAAGTTGTTTAAGGTCTTGTGCTTCCAGGTGAACTCGGGGTCGAAAATCGTGTAGGGTTTACTGTCGTCAATGACCTCGTTGTGCAGGGTCAGCACGTCGGCAATGGCCTTGCCTGAGCGCCGCTCGTACAGCCGGTAGACCCGTTTGAAGTGGGGGGTCGTGATTTTGGCGACGTTTTCACTGATTTTGATTTTCGGAACGATTTTCCCCTCCCGCTCAATGGCCACGAGCTTGTACACGCCGCCTAAAACAGGCTCGCTCTTTGAGGTGATCAGCCGCTCGCCGACCCCAAAGGAGTCGACGCAAGCGCCCTGCTGAATGGTGTCGCGGATGATGTACTCGTCGAGCGAGTTGGAAGCCGTGATTTTGCAGTCCGGGAAACCGGCCCCGTCGAGCATGGCCCTGGCCTGCTTGGAGAGGTAGGCGATGTCGCCCGAATCGATGCGGATGCCGGCCGGACGAAAGCCGCGCGGCAGGACCTCCTCTTGAAAGGCCTGAATGGCGTTCGGAACGCCGCTCCCCAGCACGTCATACGTGTCGACCAGCAGCACCGCCTTTGACGGATACTGTTTGCAGTAAGCGCGAAAAGCGTCAAACTCAGTGTCGAACATCTGGACCCAGGCGTGGGACATGGTGCCAAGTGCCGGGACCCCGTAGAGCTGCTCGGCAATGGTGCAGGCCGAGCCCGCGCAGCCGCCGATATAGGCGGCTCTGGCGCCCAAAATGGCGCCGGCGTAGCCCTGCGCCCGCCGGGAGCCAAACTCCATGACCGGCCTGTGCCCCGCCGCCCGCACAATGCGGCCCGCCTTTGTGGCGATGAGGGTCTGGTGGTTGATGGTCATGAGCAGCATGGTCTCGAGCAGGTGGGCCTGCGCCGCCGGCCCCCTGACCTGTACCAAGGGCTCGTTTGGAAAGACCGGCGTGCCCTCCGGCACCGCCCACACGTCGCACTCGAACTTGAAATTGCGCAAGTAGCTTAGAAACTCCTCGGAAAAGCCGTCTTTTTTGCGCAGGAATTCAATGTCCTCATCGGTGAAGGAGAGCCGGCTCAGGTATTCGACCGCCTGCTCAAGGCCGGCGGCGATGCAGAAACCGCCGCCGTCCGGAATGTCGCGGAAATAGAGGTCAAAATAGACCGGCTGCCGCTCCATGCCGTTTGCAAAATAGCCGTTCCCCATCGTCAGCTCATAGTAATCGCACATCATGCTGAGGTTCGGGTTGAAGTCGGGCTCTCTCATTTCGGTGGTACCTCCGTAATTGTCATTCCCTCGTCCGCCTGTAAAAAGACGTCATACTGTGTAAGGTCCGCGTAATCCATGTAAATATTCCCGGCCAGCGGCGTGACGGTCGGCACTTCCATGCTGTTTGCCGTCGCCCGAAGGCCGCCGGTCAGGGCCCAGCGGCTCTCGGTCACCCCGTGGATGTGTTCGTGCCAGATGTAATTTTGCTCCGGCAGGACATAGGGCTCAAGTCCGTAGACGCCGACACTTGTCCCCCGCCCCATGCCCTCGGTCGCCCCGGCCAGCGCCTCAAGCAGCGCGGCGTCATGCCGGGTGACGGCGGCGTAGTCGGCGAGCTCCGAGGCCGTCGCAAGCAGGA
This sequence comes from Terriglobales bacterium, assembly GCA_035561375.1. Lineage (GTDB taxonomy): Bacteria > Bacillota > Clostridia > Oscillospirales > Feifaniaceae > DATMXT01. Next base: position 2,054 of record DATMXT010000029.1, read on the forward strand.
ATACGGCGGCGACGGCCACCCCGACCGCCCTGCGGCTGCCAAGTGCGGCGTCGGCCGCAAGCGCAAGCCCCGGAACGCAGCAGGCGGCCGCCCGCATGCTGACCCAAGGGTTGGCGATGAAAAAAAAGGGGACAAGCGGCCCCGCCGCAAAGGCAAGTCCCAACAGGAC
>DATMXT010000030.1:0-3064 GCA_035561375.1 Terriglobales bacterium
TTAATTCTGTATGTAAAAATAGGTTCAGTGCCAGTATATAGCGGCCGCAGGTGGCGGTCAACGAAAAAATATTCCGAAAAAGCGGGGGGCCAATTAGCCCCCCGCTTTACTATGTTTGGTCCGCTGTTATGAATTGAGGAAGTTGACGATGCCGTTGACGATGCCCTGCGCCTCTTTGTCGATGTAGCTGTCGCTCGCAAGCGATTCGTACTCATAGGGGTTTGAAATGAAGCCGAGTTCGATCAGAATGGCGGGGCACTCCTGAATGCGGCAGACCGCCAGCGCCTGAAAGCGGAAATCGTTTGTCCTCGAGGAGCCGACGGCCCCCGACACCGCCGTCTGCATGACTTTTGCAAAGCGCTTGGACTGGTTTTCGGTGTAGAAGGTGATGGGACCGGCATAGTTTGCGATGTTCTGGCCGGCGTCCATCGAGTTGTGGTGAATGGAGACGGCTAAGGCCGGGTCGGTGGAGCGGATGAGGGCCGCGCGGGTGTCCAGGGTCACGGAGCTGTCGTCGGTGCGGGCCATGACCACTTTGAACCCTCTGGCCGTCAGCTTATCCCGAACGGCTTTGGCCACCCGCAAATTGAGCTGCGACTCCCTGTCGCCGTACCGGCCCATGGGCCCGGTGGCGCCGGGGTCGGTGCCGCCGTGTCCGGCGTCGAGCAGAATGGTGGCGCCGGACGCGGCCGGCGGATTGTCGAATTCAACGCGCAGGTAGCCGTCCTCATAGGAGAGCTTGTAGCCGTAGAGTCCGCCCTCCCGCTTTGTCGTGAAGGTGTAGACGGCGTCGGTCTTGACCTGCCGGAAGGAGACGGCCGAAAAGAGGGCATTGGAGGCGGGAAGCGGCATCGGCTGCCGTCCCGAGGTGTTGTGCAGCGTGATGGAAAAGCCGGTGTCCGACTCCACGGTCTCGTAGGCCGGGAAATAGGGCAGCTTCCACCGGATGATGGTCTTTGTCGGCGTGGAAAAGGCCGTCATGGCCGTAGTGTAGTTGCTCGGCAGCGTGAGGTTTCCGGTCTTGACGTTCTCCTTGAGGGTCCAGCCGCCGTACCGCAGCTGATAGTAGGAGGGGGTCTCCCAGATGATGTAGTCCATGGCGCCCTTGTAGAGGGGGGTCTTGCGGTCGGCCGACGAGGTGTTGGAGGTCCGCATGATGGTGGCGTCATATAAAATCGTGCCGATGAGGGTCGGGTCCTGCATGTAGCAGTAGACGCTGCCGGCGGAGGGGGTGGAGTAGGTTTTGCCGTTATAGACAAACTGGTAGGTCACGGCGCCGGTGTTGATGAGCCCCAGCCCCGCATGCTGGGCCATGGTGACGGTGTAGGAATATGTCCGGCAGGGGATGCCCTGTGTGGAGACGGTCGCCCCCGGGTTCAGCGCATAGACTGTGCCGTCGAGCTTGGCCGTGACCGAGGTGGCCCCGGTCGGGGCGACGCAGGAGAGGGTGAAGGTCTCCTTGGGGGCGTACCGCTTATCCTCAGTCGGCCAAAGCGAGCCCGGTCTAAAGCCGGCCGACTCCATCACATAGGGAACTGCCGGCGGTGAGACCGACTGCGGCCGGTTTAAGGTGTAGGTCACGGTCTCGCCCTTGTGCTGGAAGGTGAAGGTGTTGACGCCGTAGGCGAGGTCGACATAGAGCGAAAAGTAGCCCGAGGCGGTGCGGTCAATGACCTGGCCGTTGACCGTGATGGGGTAGTTCGGGTCGCCGGCCCCGATGATGTAGGACCTGGCCGACGACAGCGATGCCCCCGAGGAGGGGTAGGCGATGATCAGCCCGTCGGCCTTTGGCGCGGCTGCGGTGTTCGTCGGCTGCGCGCCGCCCACCTCGTAGAGGGTGGCCAGCGTCGTCGCAAGGTCGAGCGTGTTGTCCTCAATTTGGGTCAGCCCGTAGAAGATGTCGCCCGCCACGGTACCGAGGTCCCGGTTGAGCTCGACCTGCCGTGCCATCTCCCACTTGTCGCTCCAGGCGGCAGGCGAAGAGGTGCCGACTTTATAGGCCGCGTGTCCGATATAGAGGTCCACGCCGGTGCCGGCGCAGACGTCGCTCCACCAGTTGACAAGCACTTTATAGTCGGAGCCGGTCTGGCCGATGGTCCAGTAGAGCTGGGGGCATATGTAGTCTAAAATTCCCTTCTTGACCCAGCCCCTTGTATCGGCGTAAATTGAGGTGTAGCTCTCAAATCCGTTTGTGGCGGAGCCCGCCGCGTCATTTTTGGCGTTGCGCCAGATGCCGGAGGGCGCGATGCCAAACTGGCAGTCGGGGTCGAGCTCCTTGACGGCCTCATAGACCTCCCGCACGAGCTGTTCGGTGTTGGACCGCCGCCAGTCGGCCAGACTCATCGAGCCGCCGTATCTGGCATAGCTCGCCGAGTCGTTGAACGAAGCGGTGTAGCTCGTGCCGTTTTTGGAGACGGAGGGAGAGGGGTAGAAGTAGTCGTCAAAGTGGATGCCGGCCACGTCGTAGTTTTGGACAATCTCCTTAATCCCCTCGACGACCAGCTCCCGCGCCTCGGGGTTGCCCGGGTCGAGGTAGAGCTTGCCGTCGTCATAGGGCACGGCCATGGCGGGGTTGTCCCGCACCGGATGCCCCGACGGCAGGGCCGAGATGTCGTTGTTTGGCGCGTCGGCCGAGCCCTCAGTCAGGCGGTAGGGGTTGACCCAGGCGTGTATCTCAATGCCGCGGGTCTTGCCCTCCTCAATGAGATAGGCCAGGGGGTCCCAGCCGGGGTTCTTGCCGGCGGTGCCGGTCAGAGACTTGGCCCAGGGGAAAATGTCGGACTTGTAATAGGCGTCTCCGGTGGGGCGAACCTGAAAAAATACCGCATTCATTCCGGCGGCCTTTGCCGTGTCGAGAATGGCGCAAAGCTCCTCTTTTTGCTTTTGTACATTGGTTGAGCTCGGGAAATCAATGGAGTAGACGGTGGCGACCCAGACCCCCCTCAGCTGCTCCGGGACCGAGGCCGACGCAGGCAACACAGTCAAAAGCAGGGAAAAGAGGGCGCAGACAAGCAGCAGCAGTTTTTTCACAGTCCTTAACCTCGCGTGTTCATAATGTGTGTGT
>DATMXT010000031.1:0-2596 GCA_035561375.1 Terriglobales bacterium
TCTCCGGGCTTGTGGCGGCTTCCGGACTGCTTTTTGTTGTTGCGGCCCTCGCCGTCAGGTGCGCTTTCGGCGAGTGTTGGCCCGCCCTCGGACTTTTGCTTGCGCACTTCTTTGGGGTCGATCTGACTGTCTTTTGGCATAAAATCACCTCAAATAAAAGTGTGTGCAGACGATATTTTTTTATGCGGGGAGGTGCAATATCCCCCAAAAACCGGCGGTGCATAAGCGACTTTTTCCCTCATAAAATAGTGGAAACATCAACGGAGGTGCTATTTTATGAATCAAGACTCAAACGAACTCGGCTTTTTGAGCAGCGGCGATGTGGAGAGTTACTTCAGCGGACCTCTTCCGGATATAGATAAATTTGACGAGCGCACATGGGGTGAAAATCGGTTCAGCGGCTTTCGGGTCGACGTGCGGGATACGGAGGACGCCTATATCATTGAGGCCGAAATGCCCGGCCTTGAGAAGGATGATATCGACATCAACGCCGACGACGACACGCTGACCATCTCGGCCCGCTATGACGAAAACACTGAGCAAAAGGACGACGAGGGCAATTATATTCAAAGGGAGCGCCGCGCCGGCGCTTTCAGGCGCAGTTTTACCTTGGAGAACATTCAGGAAAATGAGGTCACGGCCGAGATGGCGAGCGGCATTCTGACAGTCCGCTGCCCCAAAAAGACGGATGACGGGGGAATCGACACCCGCAAAGTCAAAATTAAATAACCGGAGCATGCAAAACCCCCTTTGTCGCATCGACAAAGGGGGTTTTTACGTCTGATATGGCGGCGTCAGGCGATATACGAGAGCGCGACCGCGCTCGGCCCCAGATGGGCGCCGAGCACCGGCCCCATGCGGCGGAGCTTTATTTCAATGTCCGGGAACCGCTTTGACAGTGCGGCGCACAGCTCGTTTGAGACCTGATTTGAGCCAAAATCATTGATGACGATGTCCCTGGTGCCCGGCGGCAGGTAGTCGGCCAGCTTTTTTACGGCGTTGTTTTTGCCGCGGACAACGCCCTCAGCCACAATCATCCCGTCTTTGCACCGCAGGATGGGCATGATGTTCAAATAGGTGCCCACGTTCATGCGCACAAAGCCGATGCGCCCGCTCTTGCGCAGCCGCGTCATGTCGTCCAGCGTGAAGACGATGTCTATTTTATCCCGCAGGCCCGTGAGCTCCCGGACGATGCCGGCGGCCGGGAGACCTTCGCCCGACAGCCTGACGGCCTCCTGCACGAGCAGGTAAAGCCCGCCGGCCGAAAGCAGGCTGTCAAGGACAAATACGCGGTCGCTGTCAAGCTGCGCGGCCGCGATGCAGGCCGAGCTGTATGTGCCGCTCAGCCGCGAGGAGAGGGTGAGGCAGAGCGCCTCGTTTCCCTTTGCCAGTTCTTTTTGGAACACGCTCTCAAAGGCGGCGGGGCTCGGCTGTGAGGTCGTGAGGTCCTTGTCCGACTTCAGGAGCGCTTCAAGGTCTCCGTTTTCATCGCTGTAGCCCTCGTAAAAGAGCGCGCCGTCCACGATGTAAGTGATGGGCACCACCACAACCCCGGCGGCTTCGGCCTCCCGCCTTGTCATATAGACCGACGAGTCGGTGATGAGCTTAACCATTGTACACACCAATCCTTCTGTAGCGGCGGTAGCGGTTGTCCATGAGCTCATCCGTGCCGAGCGCCAAGTTCCGTTCGAGCACCGCGAGCAAGTCGCTTTTGAGGTTCTTGAACAGGGATTTGTTTTCGGGGATGACCTTTTCGATGAGGCCGAGCTTTTTCAGGTCAACGGCCGTCAGCTTCAGGCATTCGCTGGCCTCTTTGACCTTGCCGGCGTCCTTCCACAGGATGCTGGCGCACCCCTCGGGCGAGATGACCGAAAAAACGGCGTTTTCGAGCATCCAGATTTCGTCGGCGACCGAAAGGGCCAGGGCGCCGCCGCTGCCGCCCTCGCCGACGATGACCGAGATGATGGGGGTTTTGAGGGTCATCATCTCGCAGAGGTTTTCGGCGATGGCCTGCGCCTGCCCGCGCTCTTCGGCCTCAATTCCGGGATATGCGCCGGAGGTGTCGACAAAGCAGACGACGGGCCGGCCGAATTTTTCGGCCAGCTTCATCTGCCGCAGCGCCTTGCGGTATCCTTCAGGGTGCGCGCTGCCGAAATTCCGCCGCGCCTTGTCCTTGACGTCCCGGCCCTTTTCAATTCCAATGACCGTGACCGGAATGTCGTAAAGCAGGGCGACGCCGGCCATAATGGCCTTGTCGTCGCCGAACCGGCGGTCGCCGTGCATCTCGGTGAAGTCCGTAAAAATGGCGCCGATGAAGTCGGCCGAGGTGAGGCGGCCTTTGGACCGGGCTTTTTGCACTTTCTCATAGGCGGTCATCGGCGGGCCCCCCTGTCGTGGAGTTTTAAAAGTCTTGCGAGATAGGCCTTTTGGTGCTTGCGGTCGACGATGTCGTCGAGGAAGCCCTTCTCGAGCAGAAATTCGGCCGTCTGAAAGCCGGCCGGCAGCTTTTTCCTTATGGTCTGCTCAATGACGCGGGGGCCGGCAAACCCGATTAAAGCGCCCGGCTCCGCGACGATGATGTCGCCCTCCATCGCAA
>DATMXT010000032.1:0-4169 GCA_035561375.1 Terriglobales bacterium
ATATTATGTCAATTAAGACCAACATATCGACCAATATTATCTGGATTTTGCACAAAAGTTACAGTTTATGTAAACTTATTGAGAAGTGTTTGCGGCGCTGTTATACTGCACTTGCGGCAGGGGGGAGGCCCCCGGATTTTCGAGAGAGACCGCAAAAAAAATCAGGAGGATTCATATGAAGCTTTTCAAACGTGCTGCTTCACTCATTGTCGCAATCGCAATTGCATGCAGTATGCTCACGGCTTTTGCATTCAATGACGTGGAGACGACTACGAACTACAACGAAGCGATCAGCTTGCTGACTTCGCTCGACGTGCTCAACGGTTATCCGGACGGCAGCTTCGGCGCCGATAAGGACATCACCCGCGAGGAGTTCGTAAAAATTCTGTACGTACTCGTGACCGGCTCCGATGACGCCGGCATGTACGAGGGCGTCGCACCCTTCCCGGATGTCGCGGCCGACCGCTGGTCCGCCGGATACATCAACTGGGCCAAGAGCCTGGGCATCGTCATCGGCGATCCGGACGGCAATTTCGTACCGGGCCGCAACGTCTCCTTCGCTGAGGCCGCCAAGATGTTCGTCGTGGGAATCGGCTACAACGCGAACACCATGACCTTCCCCTACGGCTTCATCGACAAGGCTCAGACCATCGGCCTCTTCGACGATCTTGAGGGCGTCACCTTCTACGTCGCCGCAAAGCGCGGCGCCATCGCCCAGATGGGCGAGAATTGCCTGTTTGTCGACGCTCCCCGCTTCTCGGTGACAAGCGGCTCCACCACCACCCTCTACACCCCCGCTGAGAAAGTCTTCAACATCACTGAGGGCGATTCGGTGCTCGTGGCCACTTCGAACTACGCGCTGGACGCCGACAACCTGACTGAGGACGACGAAGTCCTGCTTGACGACGGCCTTGCCTTCTCTTACAGCGGCAACGTCGATAAGCTGATCGGCTCCGACCTCACGGTCTGGTACAAGGACAAGAAGTCCGACGGCCTGACCTCGGACGACACCATCATCAACCTCCAGGCCGCTTCCAAGAACAAGATCTACGAGTTTGGCCCGGGAGCTGTCAAATCCTCCACCACTGACACCAAGGTCGTCTTCACGGCCTCCGGCAGTGAGATCTCCATCGACTACTCGGCCCTTGAGAAGGGCATCGCCCTGTCCGACGGTTCGGAAGTCACGCTGAATGCGGCCCTCTTTGAGACCCTTTCGGCCAAGTCTTTCCGCGTTGTCGACCGCAACGGCGACAAGAAGGCCGATGCAGTCTACATCCTTGAGCCCATTGCGGCCAAGATCACCTACCTTGATTCCAAAACCGGCAAAATCATGCTCTCTTCCGTCATCACCAGCATCACCAACCTGAAAGACAGCGACGGCAACGTCATTGTCAGCCTCTATGAGGGCGCCGCGAAGAACGACTACGTCTTTGTGACCGCCCGCGAGAGCGTTGTTGACGGCGAGATTGAGACCGTCTACACCGTCGAGGAATCCCAGCTGCTGGAGGGCGTCGCCCTCACCGCCATGAGCGGCAAAAACTTCTGGTTCGCCGGCGTCAAGATGAACTACATCCCCACTGTCGCACTGAACACCACTTTGAACGGCACCGTTTCCAGCACTGTCGCCGGCAAAATTCCGGCCTTTGCGATGGGCAACGCCTATGACCTCTACCTCGACCCGAACGGCAACATCTACCGCGCCGAGATCGCAGAGTCCGCAAAGTCCACCGAGACCATGCTCGTGACCGGCGTCTCTCAGACGGCCGACGGGCTGGGCGGCTTCAGCGCCTTCACCGTCACCGGCACCCTTTCGGACGGCACTGTCAAGACCCTGAAGGTCTCGCTTGACGACGACGAAGTTGTCGCCGGCATCTTCAGCGCAGAGCTCGGCTGGGCCGACGAGTCTGGACTCTACTACGGCGAAGAGGGCTTCAACGGCTCGGCAATCGCCATCAAGCACAACCTCATCAAGTACGGCCTCGACAAGGACGGCGAAATCAACTCCCTGTCCGGCATTGAGGGCCTCGTCTCCGGCAGCGCCACCGTCATCGCCGGCGCAACTCCCGCCGAGGACGCCTACACCGATGTCGAATTTGTCACCAAGCAGGCTTCGCTCAAGGATTCCGAGGGCAACCGCATCGGCTATGTGACCGAGGACTCCACCGTCTACATCATCAACTCGGACAAGAACACCGTCTCGGTCATCACCGGCGATGAGCTTTCGGCCTTTGAGGACAGTGACCATGTCAACATGGTCGAGGGCATCATCGACAGCGACAAGACCATCAAGACACTCGTTTTGACCAAGGATTCCGCGCTGGTTTCGTCCGCGTCCGACATGGTCGGCCTCGTGACCGGCATCACCCTGCTTCCGGGCGAGTCCTCCGGCGAAGTCATCTATGAGCTGACCATCGTTGCAAACGGCAAGATTGAGACCTACAAGACCGACTCCATGTCGACCGCCACCGCCATCTGGACCAACGAGGCCGGCGTAAAGCAGCCGCTCTCCAAGGCCATGACAAACGGCGACGTCGCCAAGGACACCATGCTCGGCTATGTCTCGGTTGAGGTCGACGCAAACGGCCTTGTCTCCGGCGTCACCTCGCTCGGCAAGGACGCCGCGCTCTCCGGCAACGGCTCCGTCACCTGGGGCCAGGGCATCGTCGCAAAGCTTCTGAAGAGCGGCATTTCGATTCGGAATGACTTCACCCTGACCTACAACGAAGAGCCTGCGGATGACACGGTCGCCACGGTCGGCACCACTGACACCGCGCTCATCTTCTCCGACGACTGCGTCTTCTACACCATCGACGCCTCCGTCACCGACGGCGACCTGCGCACCGCTGACTACGTCGCGGGCGATGTCGTCATCATCGACAACGACACCGACATCTCGGTTGCGGACGTCGAGTCCATTCTGGTCTCCGACGACATCGGCACTGAGACCGGCATCCACTACTTCGTCGACTACATCACCGAGATGACCTCGGACGGCGAAGAGATTATCGCAGTCTTCATTTACACCGTCTCCCTGTAAGTTCAAAACAGGCAAAGACCTTACACTGCGGAAAAAGCGGCCCCGAAAGGGGCCGCTTTTTCCATAGTTTATGTAGGTGTGCGTCAAAGAGACAACCAAATGAATTCCTTGCAATACCATGGGTTTTGTGCTTGTCCTTTTTTATAAAACAGTTGAAATGTCGGCGCTAAAGCATTTAAAACCAAGTGAAGCAGCGGGCTCCAATCAAAATCGGCACATGCGCATAAGCCGAGGCCCGGCAGCCGAAACAGAACCTCCGGTGAGCCGCTCAAAAAAACGGACACTTGACCTTATAGGGTGCTGGCGTGCACTTTTACATAGTGAAACGATGTTTTGGCAGGCGACACGGCGAGATCCAGCAAATACAGCTCCCCTGTGAGCGAACACTCGTTTTCGTTGGCATAGCCAAGCAGGGGGCTGAGCTCCTCGCGCGTCGCCTTCGCGGGGTCCCGCATGGTGAGAATGGTCATCAGGCCGCCCTTCCTCGGATAAAAGACAACTGGGGCATCGATGAAGACGTCGCAGCGGTCGGCATTGGTCTTGAGCATGCTCAGGCCGCCCTGCACCGGCAGCGGCCCCTCCTCATACAGCGACCGCGCCGGAATGTGGTAGGCGGTCAGCACATATTCGCTGCGCTTCATCCAGCTGCGCACGGCTCGCACCGTCGCATCCTGGAAGGATTTTCCAAGCGGCAGCCGGTAAGTGGCCGGCACGACGCTGGGGACCACCTTGTTCAGGTATATTGCACATTCCTTCGAGGTGTTGAAGACGGTCTGCAGCCGCGTCAGACGGTTTTGCAGCATGTCGATGTCCCGGCCGAGCTCGTCGAGCTTGTCGGTGAGGAAGGCGTTCATATATTCCTGCTCCCGCTCGGCGGGCTTTTTTTCGCCGGCAATGATCTCAAGCGGGAAGTCGAGCCCCCGCATGATGCGCACGCGCAGCAGCGTAAAGAGGTCATTGTCGTCGTAAACCCTGTAGCCGTTGTGCCCATAGACAGGATTCAGCAGACCGATGCGCTCATAGTAGCGAATCAAATCCGAAGAACAGCCGACAAGGCCGGCGAGCTCTCCTATCCTGTATTTCACGGTCTTCCCCCTTCTCTTTTTTGCTATCATATCACAAAATGATATTA